>NZ_JBTCWL010000010.1:0-75418 GCF_054325275.1 Oryzihumus sp. | reverse complement strand
CCCCCCCCCCCCCCCCCCCCCCCCACCTCCGTGGTCACTCCCAGACGGACGGGCTCGCGCTGGTCTCGTCGTCGTACCAGTTCTCCTCGTCCTCGTGGGTGAGGTAGTCCCGGTCGCGCTTCTGTCGGCCGTCGGCCCCGCCGCCGGCGCCGCCACCCTGGGCGGTGCCGCCGGTGCCCCCGGCTGCACGCGAGCCGGCGCTGCCCCGGGACCCGGCTGCCCGCTCGGCAGCCGCACCCTCGGCGGCCGCACCACTGCCGCGGCCGCCTGGGCCGTCGAGCTTGGGCACGCCATACTTGCCGGCACCGGAGGCGCCACGGACCGCGGAGCCACCGGCGCCGCTGCCGCCCATCCCGCCGCCGCTGCCACCACCGGGCATGAGGCCACCACGGCCACCGGCGGCCTCGCCGGCCGCGGCACCCGCACCACCCGGCATACCGGAGGCAGCGCCACCGGCGCGGACCATGCCGGCCGCGCCGCGACCGCCGGCCGAGCCCAGGGCTGCCTCGCCGTCGGCGACGACGGAGCCCAGACCGCCGCGCAGACCGCTGGTCAGGCCCGACAGCCCGCCCTTGGCCGCACCGGAACCACCGCGCAGGATGCCGCCCACGGAGATGCCGCCGGCGAGCATGCCTCCTACACCGGCCGCGCCGGTCAGCCCGGAGCCGCTCCCGCCGGACACGCCGCTGACGCCGGGAGGCAGCGACACGTCGCCGCCGGGGATGACGCCGCTCACGGTGCCGTCGACGGAGGTCACGAAGTCGCTTCCGGGGTCGGCGGACCCGAAGGACGGCACGACCTGGGCGATGGTCTGGTCGCCACTCTGGGTGTTCCAGCCCGAGCTGGACACGTAGTGGTTGGTGCCCGAGCTGCTGGCCCCGTTGAACGGGGTCGACCCGCCGCCGGGTCCGCCTCCGTTCTGCGGCAGACGGGGCGGGGGCTTCACGATGGGCTTGGTGACCGGCCGGAAGCCCTCGATGGGCACCGACGAGGTAGCCGCACCCATGTTGTTGTCGAGCTCGTGGAGCACCGACCGGGCAGCCTCCTCACGCTTGAGCTTCTGCGCGGCCACCGCCTGGTCGTAGGCGGCCTGGTCCAGCTTGGGCGGCACGGTCGTGCCGTCGGTCTTGCACATGCCGGGCGAGGTGTACTGCTGGGCGTCGACGGACACGGGGACGGTGGCCACGCGGGTCTCGTAGGCGGTCTGGGCGTCGTTCGCCGCAGTGACGGCCTTGCCGAGCGCGTCGCTCACCTTCCGCAGCTGGCCGGCTCGGGCGTCGAGCGCGGCCTTGAGGGTGTCCATCGCCGCGTACGCAGCGCTGGCGGCATCGCCCTTCCACGACGCGCTGAGCTCGCTCTTGGTCGCCTCGACACTCTTGGCCAGCGCCGTGATGTCATCTGCGGCCGTGCTCCAGTCCTTGGCCGCGGGTCCGGCCTGGGACGAGAACGAGTAGATCTTGCGGAGCTCCTGCTCCTTCGGGCCCCCGGCGTAACCGCCGCCCCCGTCAGATGCCACTGCCATGACTGCTCCCCTCCAGTGTCTTCTCCTCGGCCGGCGCCTGCCGGCTCCGTCCCCGCACGACCACCATGGCCACGCCACCGGCAACCACCAGCAGGATCACGACGCCGCCCAGCAGCCACGGCAGGGACGAGCCCCCGCCGGCGGTCGCGCTCGGTGCCTTGGCTGCGCCGCTGGACGTCGCCGACGCCGTGCCCGTCGCGGTCGCGGTCGCACCCTGCCCAGGCAGCGGCTTGCCCGTGACCTGGCTCCAGGTCGGCAACACCGTGTCGGCGTTGCTCACCTCCAGGACGGGGTTCACGTCCGGGAACTGCTGGTACTGCCTGTACATCATGTCCGCCGGGTCGAAGATCCCCCAGCCGAACCCTCCGCCGGACTGCTTCACCGCCGGGAACCCGGACCCCACCCGGCGGAAGTCATAGACCCACCCGCGGGTCCCGTGAGACGTCGTGCCCTGCTTCATGCCCGGGGTGTTGACCATCATCTGCAGGATCTGGTTGCCCGTGGCCTGCGGGAAGTGCGACCACACCGCGGCCAGGCCGCCCGCCACGAGCGGGGTCGCGAGTGAGGACCCGCTGCACGTGCAGGCGCCACTCACCCAACGGGCGCCCTGGTGGGCGCCCATGAGCATGTTCGTCCCGGGTGCCGCGATGTCCACCTCGCCGGCGCTCTGCGTGCCGTGCGCCGCGTCGGGGTCCAGCTTGCCGTGTCGGTCCACGAAGTTCACCGACACGACGCCGTTGGCCAGGGCGGGGTAGTACACGCCCCCCTCGTCATCGGCTCCGGCGACCACGATCACCCCGGCGCGCTCCGCGCGGGCGAGGGCCTCGATAAAGAAGGGCTGGTTGAACTGCCCGCTGAGGCTGATGCTGATGATCTTCGCGCCGTCCTTGACAGCCTGGTCCACGGTCTGGCCCATGGTCTGGTCGACGGAGTTGTTGCAGATGTCGTTGGCGCCCTTGCCGATGGCGTAGTAGCGCAGTGTCGCGTCGGGAGCGATGCCGCGCACGCCGGGACCGCCGTTTCCCCGGCCCGTCCCCACGATCAGCGAGGCGACGTTGGTGGCGTGGTCGGCCGACGCGTCCCGGGCCGTCGCCACGCTCTGGTCCGAGCAGAGTGTCTTGACGGACGCCACCTTGCCCTTGAGCTCCGGGACGTTCGGGTCGATCGGGACGTCGATCATCGCCACGGTGATGCCCTTGCCGGTGCCGTACTTGTGCAGCTCGTCGTAACCCATCGCGGAGTACCACCACTGCGTGGGCTGGTCCGCCGCGGGCAGGACCGACGGGGTGTGCGCCGCCGCTTGCGCCGCCGGCGCGTGGGAGAGCGTGGAGGCGAGGGTCGTGCCGAGCCCCAACGTGAGGGCGACCGCCGTCGCGAGGACGCGGTGCCGTCGGCCTGTCGGGCGGGCGGTGGTCGGGCTCACGTGGCTCCTTCTCGTGCTGGCCGGGGGCGTGCTCAGGCGCCCGACTTGCCGCTGGCGTAGGGGTCGGCGCTGGCCTGGATGCTCGTCTGGCCCTTCGTCGGTGTCGGCGCCGAGGACGGGCCGGCCGCGGCCGGTGCCGGCGGCGCTGCGGCGACGTCGCCGTGGTCCGACGTCGTCGGCGCAGAGTGGTCGCCCTCGCCCTGCCGACTCTCCTCGTGGATGACGTCGGCAGCATCGGCCGCCTCAACGGTGTGGGTGTGCGCGTCGTAGTTCTTGCTCGTCGCCAGAGTGGAGTCGTCGTGCCCGAACCGCGCGAACACCGAGTCCGCGCGGTGGTCGCGGTCCTCCATGTGCTGGGCCACTGCAAGCAGCTTCTCCTGGTAGGCCTTGACGTCCTTCTGGACGCCGGCCAGCGTTGCGACGTAGATGTCGTAGGCGGCCTGGTAGACCTGACCGAACACCTGGCAGGAGGGGATGTCCGAGAACGAGTCCGCGCTCAGCCCCGTCGAGGTCACCTTGCTATGGCTGGCCTTGGCGTGCTCGGTCCACACCGCGCCCTTGGAATGGGCCAGCCGACGAATCATGTCGAAGTCGTACTCGGCGTGCTGTCCCCCCGAGTAGCCGCCGCCCCCGCCATCTGCCACGTAGTTCATCGCGTTTCCCCTTTCACGCGGTCATGCTGGTCACTCGCAGCTGTCGCGGCACGTGCCGGAACCCCGGGCGGGGCTCCGGCACGACCGTGGCGGCTACCAGAGGCTGGTGTTGTGCTTCTCGCCCTCGGAGTAGTCCTGGTGGCTGGCGTCGACGGCGGTGCCGATGTCGGCCAGCAGCTGCTTCATGTCCTGGATCGCCGAGGTCCACTGGGCCTTGGCCTGGGTGTAGGCCTCGGAGGCCGAACCCGTCCAGTCCGAGCGCAGCGGGGCCAGCGACTGGTCCATCTGCTGCAGCTTGCTGTCGATGTTGTTGGCACCGGCCTTGATGTCACCGGCCGCCTGCTGGAGTGCGCCGAACTCAACCTTGAACATGTGCGTTCCCCCTGATTCAGCCGAGACGGGACTGGAGCTTGCTGAACGACGACTGCGCCGAGTCGTCACGCTGGGTGTAGGTGCTCTGCGACGAGCGCAGGTTGGACTCGAAGCGGTTCAGCGCGTCGATGATCTTGCGGGAGTCCTCGTCCCACCGGTTCATCGCGGACTGGAAGCTCGTCGAGCCCGAGCCCTTCCACTGCGCGCCGATGCCCGCGAGCTTGCCGCGCAGCGCGCTCAGCTCGGAGTTCAGCTGGTCGCGGGTGTCGGAGATGATCTTGGCGCCCCGGTCAATTGCACCATCGGCAGCTGAGACTTCACCGGCCATCTTTGCCTCCCCTGTTCGTGGCCCCCCCATGGGGCGCGTGACGTGTCGTGTCCTGTGGCATGCACGTGCCTCCGGCCCCGTCGGGCGAGGCCGCGAGCAGACTAGCCCATAAGGACTAGTCCTCGGCAGCCCTCGACGTGGCTATGCTCGACCCGCCCTCGGCCGTGGTGCTCGGGGCGTGCACGCCGTGACCGTCACCCGGGGAGGGGCCCGTGACCCAGACCAGCACCGCCGCGACCACGCTGATCCGCCTGTCCGTGACCGCAGGCACGCGGCGGGCCGACCTCGGCCTGCCTGGCGGGATCCCCGTCGCCGAGATCATCCCCGAGCTCGCCCGGGAGCTCGGCCAGCTCGACCTCGACACCGTCTCGCAGGGCTTCCGGCTCGTGCGGCACGACGGGATCCCCGTCGAGCCCGACCGCAGCCTCGCGGCGCAGGGCGTGGAGGACGGCTTCGTCCTCGCCCTCGAGCCGGCCGGTGACGCCGTCGAGACCAAGGTCTACGACGACGTGGTCGAGGCTGTCGCCGACCTGGTCGAGTCCCAGTTCGCCCCGTGGACGGCGGAGAACAGCGCCCGCACCGCGCTCGGCGCCTCGGTCGTCTTCTTCCTGGCCGGCGCCGTGGCGCTGTTCACCGCCCGCGGTCACGGGGCGCTCGTCGTGGCCATGGGTGCTGTCGTGGCAGCCCTTCTCGTGGTCGTCGCCGCGGTCCTGGCGCACACCCGTGACCAGCACGTGCCCGCCGCCGCCCTGGCCGTGGTCGCCACCGCGTATGCCGCGGTGGCCGGCTTCGCGGTGACCGCACACGGCAGCGTGTGGGCACGGCCGCTGCTCTACGCCGGTGCCGCGATGTGTGTTGCGGGGATCGCCGGGGTGGTGGCGGTGACCCAGTACCGCTCCATGGTCGGCGCGTCCGCCGCTGTCGGCCTCGCGCTGGCGGTGGTCGGCGCGCTGACCGCGTTCACCGGCTGGGCCGTCGCAGGGATCTGCGCCGTGATGCTGGCCGTCGCGGCCATCACCAGCAACCTGCTCCCCTGGCTGGCCGTCTCCTCCAGCCGGCTGTCCACCCACCCCGCGCGCACCGAGGCCGAGATCTACGCCGATGCGCCGCGGGTGGAGCGCGCAGCAGTGCGCCGCCAGGTGCGCCTCGGCCACCAGCTGCTGCTGGCCCTGAGCATGGCCACGGGCCTGGTGGCCCTCGTGTGCGCCCCGCAGGCCGCGTCCGCCGGGGTGCTCGGCACGGTCCTGGGCGCGACCGCGTTCGCCGCGGTCCTGCTGCGCACCCGGCACAGCCGCACCCGTTCCAGCGTCCTGGTGGCCATGGTCGTCGGGGTGCTCGGCCTCGCCGTCGTCGGCGTCAGCGCCGCCCTGACCCACCCGTCGTGGCGGCCGTTCATGGGGGTGGCCCTCGCCGGCGCCGCCGCCGTCGTTGTCGCCCTGGCCCTGCTGGTCCCTCGCTCCCGCGTGGGCCTGGGCCGGGTGGCCGACGCCCTCGACGGGGCCTGCCTCGTGGCCCTGCTGCCGCTCTCACTCGCGGCGGCGGGGGTCTTCTGAACGTGACCGAGCAGACATTTGCCGCATTCGATCGACCGACCGTAAGGTTCCCCCGACTCCGTCACGGAGCCGGGGGCACGACTTCTGACCATCTCAAGGGGGACCTGTGACTTCCATGCGCCGTCTCAGTGCCATTGCCGCTGCCGGCCTGACCACCGCCTGCCTCGTGGGCGCGACGCCGTGGGTGGCGCAGGCGCACACGCTCGACACCGGGGTCCGGGTGGCCGCCGCGATCCCCGCGGAGGACCCCTCCCTCCCCACGCCGACGGACACTCCGACGGACACTCCGACGGACACGACCACGCCCACGCCGACCGACACCGCCACGGACACGCCGACGGACACGGGCACGTCGAGCTCGTCGACGACCACCGAGCCCCCGACCGACGGTGGCGGCATCACGATCACCGCGACGCTGCCGTCCCTCCCCGGCCTGCCGGGTGACAACGGCAACCACAACGGCAACGGCAACGGCAACGGCGGCTCGGTCCCGACCGGTGGCCTCGGTGGCGGCAACGCCGGCGCCGACGGTGCGGTCCAGGACGGCGCCTGTGGCGGCCTGCTCTGCGCGGGCAGCTCCTACCAGAACGCCGTCGGCGCCCAGGATCCGGCTCGCGCCCAGTCCTCGGCACAGTCGAGCAACCCGGTGCTGGCCTACACCGGTGCCAACATCGTCCCGCTGCTTTCCCTGGCCGCGGCCCTGCTGCTGCTGGGCATCGGCACCCTCGTGGTGCGCTCGCGCCTCCAGGCGGCGCACCAGCGGCGGCACTGACGCGACGGGCACGGCGTACACCTCGGGCGGGGCGGACCACCATCGGCGGACCGCCCCGCCCGCTCGCTCTGACACGGTGAAGGCAGGGAACCTCTGTGGCAACGAAGAAGGACCTGGTCGAGGCTCAGTCGTTCAGCCGCCGGCGGCTCACCACCGCCTTCGTCAGCGGCGCTCCGGGCGGCCGTGAGGTCGAGCCGCAGCGGCCGCTGCGCGCCGTCGTCGGTGGCATCGCACTGTCGGTGCTCCTGGGTCTGGGCGGCCTCGCGGCCGGTGCGCTGCAGCCCTCGCTGCCCGACGGGTGGGACGACAACTCCCTGGTGATCGCCAAGGCCAGCGGTGCGCGCTACGTCGCCATCAAGCAGGTGCTCTACCCGATCATCAACACCTCCAGCGCCCGCCTGCTGATCCCCGCCGACTCCTTCAAGGTCGTCACCGTCGACGACGACAAGATCACCCGGGCACCTCGCGGCGCCACGATCGGCATCCTCGGCGCCCCTGACTCCCTGACCCCGCGCGAGCGCCTGGTCCGCACCGGCTGGGTCTCCTGCGCCGGGCGCTCCGGCGGTGTCCGCACCACGCTCGGCTCGGGGGTCGCGAGCACGCCGGCCCGTGACAACGCCGTGGTGGTGCGCACCGGCGGACGGCTCTTCGTGGTGACCGGCGGCTACCGCCTCCCGGTGGCCAAGGGCGACGGCCCGGGGGTGCTGCGTGCGCTCGGGCTCGACGGCGCCACCCCGGTGGAGGCGCCGGCGTCGTGGACCAACCTGTTCCCCAGCGGGCCGGAGCTGAGCCCGCTGAACCTCGACGGCGTGGGGCGCAGCGTGTCGGGACTCCCCCACGGCGCCACCGTCGGCTCGGTGCTGGCCGTGGCCACGCCGGGCGGCGACCCGCGCCGCTACCTCGTCACCCCCAGCGGCGACCTGGCCCTGCTGCCGCCGTTCGCCTACGCCCTCTACCAGCTCGGCTCGGGCCGCGGCGTCGGCAACGACATCGCCGCCACCCCCGCCGAGGTCGGCTCGCTGCGCACCACCGACAGCTCGATCGTGCCACCGCAGTGGCCCGAGCAGGTGCCCAAGGCCCTCGACGGCGTCCCGTGCGCCACGCTGACCGCCGGGCCGACCACCCTGCCGAAGGTCGCCCTGAGCACGGCGCCCTCGGTGGCCACCCCGGCGCAGGGCACGCTGACCACGGTCGAGGGAGGTACCGGCGCCCTCGTCCGCGCGATCGGCGACAACATCATCAACCGCGGACCGGTGCTGGCCGTCGACCAGACCGCCACGGCCTACTCCGTCGAGGGCGGTGACGACGTGCTGGCGCGTCTGGGCTACGCCAAGGGCGACGTCACCCCGGTGCCGCAGGCGTGGCTGGAGCTGTTCCGCTCCGGGCCGACCCTGTCGGTCAAGGCCGCATCGTCCGCCATCTCGACCGGCCGCTGATGCGCGCCCGCCGGCTGCTCGCCCTCACCGCGGCCACGAGTATCGCGGCCACCTGGCTCACGGTGTCCGCGCCGACCGTGGCGCAGGCCCAGGAGTGCAACCCCAAGATCGCCCAGCTGGTCAAGGACACTCCCCCGGCACTGCAACGGCTGAACGCGCGCTACGCCTGGGGCGTGGCCACCGGGCGGGGCGTCGTCGTCGCGGTCGTCGACTCCGGTGTCGACCGGCACAACAAGCACCTGCAGGGCGCGCTGGTGCCGGGCAAGAGCTTCGTGCCTGGGCTGGCCGCGGACGGCGACGAGGCGGGCCACGGCACCGCCATCGCCGGCGAGATCGCCGCCCGCCAGATCCCCGGGTCCGGCGTGGTCGGGCTGGCCCCGGACGCCAGGATCATGCCGGTGCGCGTCTTCTTCGGCGCCGACGACCAGAGCCGCGCCGCGGGCGTCGGACCCCGTCCCGACCGCATGGCCGAGGGCATCCGCTGGGCGGCCGACCACGGGGCCCAGGTCATCAACGTCTCGATGAGCACTCCCACCGACGACGCCCGGCTGCGGGACGCGGTGCAGCACGCCAGCGACCGGGGCGCGCTCGTCGTGGCCTCCGCCGGCAACCGCACCACCGCGGAGGACAAGAGCGACGGGGTGCGCTACCCCGGCGGCTACCCCGAGGCCGTGGCGGTCTCGGCGGCCGACCTCGGCGACACCGTCACGGACGACTCGATCCACGGCCCGCACGTCGACCTGTCCGCACCGGGCACCAACATCCTGACCACCTACTACGGGGCCGGTGACTGCCTGATCAGCGCCGAGGGCGAGTCGACCAGCTTCGCCACCGCCTACGTCTCGGCGTCGGCGGCCCTGCTGTCGCAGCAGTTCCCGCACGCCACGCCCGCCGACTGGAAGCACCGGCTCGAGGTGACCGCCTCCCGCGACCGCAGGGACGGGCGCGACGACCGTGCCGGCTGGGGCATGGTCCAGCCCTACGAGGCGCTGACCGCCGTGATGGACGACAGCCTGGCCGGCCCGGTCGCCCCGGGCAGCGCCCCGCACGCCGTGGCTGCGGCCCGGGCCAAGCCGCTGGACCTGCGCAAGGTCAGCGACCCACTCGCCCCGCAGCGCACGGCTGCCCTGTGGTGGTGCCTCGGCGGCGTCAGCGCCCTGCTGGCCCTGGTGTTGGGCGGGATGCTCGCCCGACCACGGCGGCGCCGGCCGGCCGGCCGACGGCGGGCCGACGCCGCCGGACACGGCGCCTGAGACCGACGCCTGCGGCTGGTGGGGAACCCACCCACGCCGGCCACCCGGCATACCGGCGCCCGCAGGGCAAACCCGTTCGTGACCACCCCGGGGCATCTGGGAGGATTCGACGCATGACCAACCCCGCCCACGCCCCGCGCGCCGTGACCATCCCGGAGAAGCCGTCCATCGACGGTCTCGAGGAGAAGTGGGCGCAGGTATGGAGCGAGCAGGGCACCTACACCTTCGACCGCAGCAAGGCCCGCGAGGAGATCTACTCCATCGACACCCCGCCGCCCACGGCGAGCGGCTCGCTGCACGTCGGCCACGTGTTCTCCTACACGCACACCGACTGCATCGCACGCTACAAGCGGATGGCCGGCTTCGAGGTCTTCTACCCGATGGGCTGGGACGACAACGGCCTGCCGACCGAGCGCCGGGTGCAGAACTACTACGGCGTGCGCGGTGACGCCTCGCTGCCCTACGAGGAGGGCTTCGTCCCGCCGCTTCAGGGCGCCGAGGGCAAGAGCGTCAAGGCGGCCGACCAGAAGCCGATCAGCCGGCGCAACTTCATCGAGCTGTGCGACGTGCTCACCGTCGAGGACGAGAAGACCTTCGAGCACCTGTGGCGCACGCTGGGCCTGTCCGTGGACTGGGACATCAGCTACCGCACCATCGACGGCCGCTCGCGGGCCGTGGCGCAGCAGGCGTTCCTGCGCAACCTCGAGCGCGGCGAGGCCTACCAGGCCGAGGCGCCGGGCCTGTGGGACGTGACGTTCCAGACCGCCGTGGCCCAGGCCGAGCTCGAGGCGCGGGACTACCCGGGCCACTTCCACCGCGTCGCGTTCCACAAGCCTGACGGCGAGAAGGTCCACATCGAGACCACCCGTCCCGAGCTCATCCCCGCCGTGGTCGCGCTCATCGCGCACCCCGACGACGAGCGGTATGCCGGGCTGTTCGGCACCACGGTCACCTCGCCCCTGTTCGGGGTCGAGGTGCCGGTGCTCGCGCACCCCGCCGCCGAGCCCGACAAGGGCGCCGGCATCGCCATGTGCTGCACCTTCGGTGACCTCACCGACGTGCAGTGGTGGCGCGAGCTGCAGCTGCCCACGCGCTCGGTCATCCAGCGCAACGGCCGGATCCAGCACGAGACGCCGGAATGGGTCACCTCGGCACAGGGCAAGAAGCTCTTCGACGACCTCGCCGGCAAGACGACCTTCTCCGCGCGCACGACCATCGTCGACGCGCTGCGCGAGAGCGGCGACCTCGACGGCGAGCCGACGGCCACCCAGCGCAAGGCGAACTTCTTCGAGAAGGGCGACAAGCCGCTGGAGATCGTGACCTCCCGCCAGTGGTACATCCGCAACGGCGGCCGCGACACCGACCTGCGGGAGCAGCTGCTGGCCCGGGGCCGGGAGCTGGAGTTCCACCCGCCGTTCATGCGCACCCGCTACGAGAACTGGGTGGGCGGGCTCAACGGCGACTGGCTGATCAGCCGGCAGCGCTTCTTCGGCGTGGCCATCCCGCTGTGGTACCCGATCGACGCCCACGGCGAGGTCGACTTCGACCACCCGATCACCCCGTCGGAGGACCAGCTCCCGGTCGACCCCTACGCGGACGTGCCGGCGGGCTACGAGGAGTCCCAGCGCGACCAGCCGGGCGGCTTCACCGGCGACCCGGACGTCATGGACACGTGGGCCATCTCCTCGCTGACCCCGCAGATCGCGGCCGGCTGGCGCGGTGACCGCGAGCTGTTCACCAAGATCTTCCCGATGGACCTGCGCCCGCAGGGCCAGGACATCATCCGCACCTGGCTGTTCGCCACGGTCGTGCGCGCCCACCTCGAGCACGACTCGCTGCCGTGGAAGCACGCGGCCATCAGCGGCTGGATCCTGGACCCCGACCGCAAGAAGATGTCCAAGTCCAAGGGCAACGCCGAGACCCCCGAGGGGATCGTCACCCAGCACGGCGCCGACGCGGTGCGCTACTGGGCGGCCTCGGCCCGGCTGGGCACCGACGCGGCCTACGACACCGGCCAGATGAAGGTCGGCCGGCGCCTGGCGATCAAGGTGCTCAACGCCAGCAAGTTCGCCCTGTCCTTCGGCGACGTCGAGGGCGACCTCGCGGCCGCGGTGACCGACCCGCTCGACGCGGCGATGCTCGCCGGCCTGGCCGACGTGGTCGACAAGGCCACCGGCGGCTTCGAGGCCTACGACCACACCCGCGCGCTGGAGGTCACCGAGGCGTTCTTCTGGACGTTCTGCGACGACTACCTCGAGCTGGTCAAGGACCGGGCCTACGGCGCCCGCGGCGAGGAGGCCGCCGCCTCGGCCCGTGCCGCGCTGCGCATCGCACTGGACGTGCTGCTGCGCCTGCTCGCGCCGGTCCTGCCCTACGCCACCGAGGAGGTCTGGTCCTGGTGGCACGACGGCTCGATCCACCGCGCCCCGTGGCCGGAGGCCGATGACGTCAAGACCGCTGCGGCGCAAGCCGATCCGGCGGTCCTGGCCGCGGTCGGCGCGGCCCTCGCGGGCGTGCGCAAGGCGAAGTCCGAGGCCAAGGTCGGCATGCGCGCCGAGGTCAGCGCGATGACGCTGGCCGGCCCCGCCGCCGAGCTCGACCGGGTGCGTGCCGGGCTCGATGACCTGCGCGCCGCCGGCAAGATCACGGCCGAGATCGGCTTCGCCGACGCCGAGTCGCTCCAGGTGCGCGACGTGACCCTGGTGCCGGTCGTGAAGGACTGACCGCCGAGGCCCCTGCGACAGGCCCCGACCCGCTCCCGGGTCGGGGCCTGTCGTGCCTCAGCCGGCGGGCTCGACCAGCAGCCAGGGCTCGTCCCAGCCGCCGAGCCCGAGCCGGCCGCCGACCAGCTCACCCTCGGGCAGCGCCAGCACCGTGCCGTTCGCCGGCTCGTAGACGGTGAGCCGCGCGTCGCCCTCCGGCGGCAGGACGAGCGTGATGTGCCGGGGCAGCCACGTGTTGCCGACATACAGCAGCGCCGGCCGCGCCGTGGTCACCGTCGAGCACAGGCGCCGGTATGCCGCGCGGCGGCCACCGCCGCCGGCCCACCTCAGCTGCGACACGGCATACCGGGCATGCGTGCGTTCCTGGAGCTCGGCCCGCGCGCCCCAGGGCGGGGTGCCCAGGGCGGTGGGCCAGGGCAGGTTCAGGGCTCCACCGGCGGCGACCGGGCTGTTGGTGCGGCCCATCGTGGCGCGCTCCTGCGCGGCGAACCGGGCCAGCGCCGGGGCGTCGAACCCGCCGGTGGCCGGCCCGGTGCCACCGGTGAGCACCCACGCGGCGAACCCCGGGTCGGCCACCATCCGGGCCACGGTGAGCGCGGCCGAGCCACACGTCACGGGGCTCTGCTGGACGGGAGCCGGGTCGCCTCGGTGCAAGGTCCACGCCGTCGTCATGGCCCTCACCCTTGCACCGCCGCGGTGGTCCCACACCTTCGTGCGTTGCGGAATGACAACGGTGGGGCTCACCGCCGCGATCCCGTTGTAGCGTGCGCCGCATGGACCGCACGCGGGGAGTGGCCATCGGGGGCGCGGCGCTGGGCTTCGCCCTCCTGGTCTGGGTGTCCGCGTCCGGGTCGGTCTCCGCCCTCAGCACCCCCACCGCGGACCTGCCGCGAGGACAACCAGCCCCGACACCAACACCGTCGGCCAGCCCCACCACGACGGCGACCACCGCCCCGGCACGGGCCGCGCACGACCTCGGCTCGTTCTGGGAGGGGTTCGCGGTGGTGTTCACCGCGGTCGTCGTCCTCGCCGCCCTGGTCGTGCTCTGGTCCCTCTGGCAGATGTGGCGCGACCGGGACCGGGTGCGCCGTGCGGTCCCCGCCGTGCCCGCGTTCGAGCCGGTCCCCGACGTCCAGGAGGCCCTGACCGCGACCGCCTCGGCCCAGCTCGCCGGACTGGCCCACGGCTCCCCGCGCAACGCGATCGTCGCCTGCTGGGTCGCCCTGGAGGAGACCGCGAGCGCCGCCGGCCTGCCCCGCTCCCCCGCCGAGACCTCCGCCGAGTTCACGGCCCGGGTGATCGAGGCGCACGCGGTGGACCCGCGGGCGATCGCCACCCTCTCGGCGCTCTTCCGCGAGGCCCGCTTCTCCGCGCACGACCTCGGCGAGGACGCCAGGGTTCGCGCGACGGCGGCGCTGACGACCCTGCACGAGGACCTGGCCCGCCGTCGGGACGTGGTCAGCTCCTCCCCCGGAGGCATGCCGTGAACCGGTTGTGGGTCAAGCGGATCGGCGTCACGGCGGCGCTGTGGGCGGTGCTGTGCGTCGTCGCCGCGATCATCGGCTCACGCCCCCGCCCGCTGCTGCTGGGCGCGGGCCTGCTCGCGGTGGCGGCCGTGACCTGGCTGGTGTCCGACCTGGCCGCGCAGGCCGAGATGGTCTCGTGGGACGCCGGCTACCAGCCCTACCAGCGGGTCCGCGGCGACGACGTGCGCGTGCGCCGGCTGCTGCACCTGCTGCAGGACACCAGCCACCCCGAGACGTTCACCCGCGACGTGCACCCGCTGCTGGTCGAGCTCGTCGACGACCGGCTCGACACCCGCTACGGCGTCGACCGGCACGAGCACCCGCAGGCTGCCCGGCAGCTGCTCGGGGAGGACCTGCTGGCCTTCGTCACCACCCCGCCACCGGCGCGTGCGAGCGCCGACCCCCGCTACCTGTCCACCATCCTGACCCGAATCGAGTCCCTGTGACCACGCCCGACCTGACCACCGTCTCGCGCCTCGCCGCGCAGGTCCTCGACGAGGTCGAGACCGCCGTCGTCGGCAAGCGCGACGCGCTCACCCTCGTCCTCAGCGCCGTCCTGGCCGGGGGCCACGTCCTGCTGGAGGACTACCCGGGCCTGGGCAAGACGCTGGCCGCGCGCTCCTTCGCCCAGACGCTCGGGCTGGACTTCAAGCGGGCGCAGTTCACCCCGGACCTGCTGCCGGCGGACCTGACCGGGTCGTTCGTCTTCGACCAGCGCGCCGGCGACTTCGTCTTCCGCCAGGGCCCGCTGTTCACCGGGCTGCTGCTCGCCGACGAGATCAACCGCACCCCGCCCAAGACGCAGGCCGCGCTGCTGGAGGCCATGCAGGAGCGGCAGGTCACGGTCGAGGGCCAGACCTTCCTGCTGGAGGCCCCGTTCCACGTGCTCGCGACGGCGAACCCCGTGGAGTACGAAGGCACCTACCCGTTGCCGGAGGCCCAGCTCGACCGGTTCCTCCTGCGGGTCAGCTTCGGCTACCCCAGCGCGGAGGAGGAGGCGCAGGTGTTGCGTCGCCGGGTCAGCCGCCGGCACGAGGAGCAGACGCTGCGCGCGGTCACCGACGCCGTGGGACTGCGCGGCATGCAGGCCGCCGTCGAGACCGTCACCGTCGACGACACCATCCACGACTACTGCGTCGCCCTCGCGTCCGCCACGCGCACGCACCGGCACGTCCTGGTCGGGTCCTCCCCGCGCGGCGCCCTCGCGCTGATGCTCACGGCCCGTGCGTATGCCGTGGTGCACGGCCGCGACTACGTCACCCCCGAGGACGTCAAGGCCGTCGCCCTGCCGGTGCTCTCGCACCGGGTCACCATCAAGCCGGAGCTGTGGATGAGCAACGCCTCCGGGGCGACCGTCGTCGGCAGCGTGCTGAACACGGTGGCGACACCCGCGGCCCGCGAGGCGGAACGGATCCGCTGACCGTGCCCACTCCCCCGCCTCACGTCCCGTGGCGCCCCACCAGCGCCCACGTGCGCGCCTGCGTGGGCGGCGCCGCCCTTGCCCTGGCCGCCACCTGGCTGCGCCGGCCCGACCTGCTCGTGCTCGCGGCCCCGCTGCTGGTCGTCGCCCTCTGGTCGGCCCTGTCCCGGCCCGGCGCGGCACCGCAGGTCGAGGCCCGCCTCGCGCCGCGCACGGTCCGCGAGGGCGAGGCGGTGCGCTGGACGGCGGCCGTGCAACCCGTGCCCGGGCTGGAGCAGGCGACCGCCAAGCTGGCCGCCGGCGACTTCCAGCAGGTCGACCCGCCCACCCGCACGGTGACGGTCGCGTCGCCCGGGACACCGCCACCCGAGGCCCTGCCGCTGGCCCTGGCCGTGCGCACGACCCGCTGGGGCCGGCGCACGGTCGGCCCGGCCGTGGTCGTGGCCCACAGCGCCTGGGGCGCGTTCCGCTGGGGCGCCCACGAGGTCGAGCCGGTCGGGCTGAGCACCCTGCCGGTCCCCACGCGGTTCGACACCACCGCGCCGATGCCCCACCCCAACGGCCTCGTGGGGCTCAACCGCTCGGGTCGGCCCGGCGACGGCAGCGAGTTCGCCAGCATCCGGCCGTTCCAGCTCGGGGACCGGCTGCGCCGCATCCACTGGCCGGTGTCGCTGCGCACGGGCAGCCTGCACGTGACCTCGAGCTGGGCCGACCAGGACAGCCACGTGCTGCTGATCGTCGACGCGCTCAACGACCTCGGCCCCAGCGAGGGGCTGGACGGCGCGGCGAGCAGCCTGGACACCACGGTCCGCGCGGCCGGCGCCATGGCCGAGCACTACCTGCACCGCGGCGACCGGGTCAGCCTTCGGGTGCTTGGCTCGACCGGCACCACCCGCGTGCCGGCGGCCACGGGCAAGCACCACCTGCGCCGGGTGCTGGACGCCCTGGCCTCGATCGAGGTGGCCTCACGGCTCGAGGATGACCCCCGCCACGCCCTGACCGGGGTCTCCGCCGGCACCGTGGTGGTCCTCCTCTCGCCCCTGGTGTCCCCGGTGGCGCTCAGCCACGCCGTCACGCTGGCCCGCCGCGGCCTGACGGTCATCGTCATCGACACCCTGCCCGAGGGCCTGGCCGGGGACGACCCGCAGGAGCCGTTCGCGGGGATCGCCTGGCGGGTGCGCCTGCTCGAGCGGCGCCGCGAGCTGGAGAGGGTGCAGGCCGTCGGGGTCCCGGTGGTGGCCTGGCTGGGGCCGGGCAGCCTCGACCGGGTGCTGCGTGACGTCACGCGCCGCTCCGCCGCACCCCGGATGGCGCAACGGTGAACGCCTCCCTGCCCCCGGCGCTGCGCGCCCTCGTCGCCGACCTGGGTGCCCTCACCCGGCAGCAGGCCCTGCTGCGCCTCGTGGTCGCGCTGGCGCCGGTGCTCTTCCTCGCCGTGGCCCACGCGGCCGGCGCCTCCTGGTCCGGTCCGGTCACCATCTGCGTGGTGGTGCTGGCGCTGGCGTCCGCGGCCGAACCCGACTCGCACGTCGCGCTGGTGGTGCTCGCCGTCCTCGGCTGGTTCTGGGCGGCCCGGGTGGGCGACCCGACGAGCTGGTGGGCGCTGGCGGCCGCGTGGGTGGTGCTGGTCGGCCACGGCGCGGGTGCGCTGGCGGCCACCGTGCCGTCCTCCGGGCAGCTCCCCCGAGTGGTGGTGCGGCAGTGGGCCACCCGCGCGGCGCTGGTCGGCCTGCTCACCGCGGGTGTCTGGGGCCTGGCCCGGGCCGGGACGGCGATGCACCCCCAGGGCCGCGCCACCCTCACCGTCCTGGCGCTGCTGGCCCTCGCGGGGGTCGGGTTGTGGTGGCGGGGCGCCCCGCGTCGTCCCAGCGCCGACCCGGATAGGTAAGCAAATGGTCAAGTCCGGTCACGTCACGGACGACGCCGCGTAGCGTCGAACTGCGCGAGGCTCCACGGACGGGACCTCGTTCCACTGCAGGGGGAACCACGGATGAACCACATCGCGAACATGGTGCTGGCCGGGCTGGTCGTCTTCGCCGGGATGGCGGCGCCGTCCTCGCAGGTGACGCTGACCCAGGCCAGCAAGATCACGACGTTCAAGAACTGCACACAGCTGAACCAGCGATACCCGCACGGGGTGGGCCGCACGGGCGCCCACGACCGGGTCAGCGGGCACGGCAAGCCGGTGACGAACTTCGCCGTCAGCAATGCCCTCTACGCGGCGAACCGCAAGAGCGACCGCGACCACGACGGCATCGCCTGCGAGAAGCACTGAGTCCCGGCCCCACAGCAGGGGGGAACGGCGAGGCCCGGGAAGCGTCACGCTTCCCGGGCCTCGTCTTCGCTCATAGCCCACGGCTCAGGCAGACTCCTTGCGCGGCGCGCGCTTCGGCCGCTGGGCCGGCACGTCGCGGCGCACGATCGTGGGGTTGACGTTGTCGAGGACGACCTCGCGGGTGACCACCACGCGGGCGATGTCGTCGTCGCTGGGCACGTCGAACATCACCGGCAGCAGCACCTCCTCCATGATCGCGCGGAGCCCGCGGGCGCCGGTGCCGCGCATCAGCGCCTGCTCGGCCACGGCCTCGATCGCGTCGTCGGTGAACTCCAGCTCGACGTTGTCGATGTCGAACATGCGGTGGTACTGCTTGACCAGGGCGTTGCGCGGCTCGGTGAGGATCCACACGAGCGCGTCACGATCGAGCGGCGAGACCGTGGTGATGACCGGCAGGCGGCCGATGAACTCGGGGATGAGCCCGAACTTCATCAGGTCCTCGGGCATCACGTCGCCGTAGCTCTCGCCGGCGTCCTTGGCGGTGTGCAGCTGGGAGCCGAAGCCCAGGCCCTTCTTGCCCGAGCGGGACTCGATCAGCTTCTCCAGGCCGGCGAACGCGCCACCGACGATGAACAGCACGTTGGTCGTGTCGATCTGGATGAACTCCTGGTGCGGGTGCTTGCGCCCGCCCTGCGGCGGCACCGAGGCCGTCGTGCCCTCCAGGATCTTGAGCAGGGCCTGCTGCACGCCCTCGCCGGAGACGTCCCGGGTGATCGAGGGGTTCTCGCTCTTGCGGGCGATCTTGTCGACCTCGTCGATGTAGATGATGCCCGTCTCGGCCTTCTTGACGTCGTAGTCCGCTGCCTGGATGAGCTTGAGCAGGATGTTCTCGACGTCCTCGCCGACGTAGCCGGCCTCGGTCAGCGCCGTGGCGTCGGCGATGGCGAACGGGACGTTGAGCATCCGCGCCAGCGTCTGGGCCAGGTAGGTCTTGCCACAGCCGGTCGGCCCGATGAGCAGGATGTTGGACTTGGCGATGTCGACCGCGTCGTCGCCCTTCTTGGCGCTCTCACCGGCCTGGATCCGCTTGTAGTGGTTGTAGACCGCCACGGCGAGGGCCTTCTTGGCCACGTCCTGGCCGACGACGTACTGCTCGAGGAACTCGAAGATCTCCCGGGGCTTGGGCAGCTCGTCCAGGCCCAGCTCGGAGGACTCCGCCAGCTCCTCCTCGATGATCTCGTTGCACAGGTCGATGCACTCGTCGCAGATGTAGACCCCGGGGCCCGCAATCAGCTTCTTGACCTGCTTCTGGCTCTTGCCGCAGAAGGAGCACTTCAAGAGATCGCCACCGTCTCCGATGCGTGCCACGGGGCGGTCCTTCCTGTCGGGTGATTACCACTGGTGCTGCTTGCGGTGATGGATGACGGTACCCCGCGAGGTCCCGTCCACGTCTCATTAGACGCCGGTGTCGGCCGTCCGTCACGGCTTGTCCGCCAACAGCGGACAAGGTGGACAGTGACGTCCTCCATCCCTGCCACGGTATGCCGGGGGGTCACCGGCCGCGCGCCCACCCACCTGCCCGGACCCCGACCACCAGCGACGGGGCGGACGCGAACGGTCCCCGGCCCCGCGGCATACCTGCCGGGGGCCGGGGACCGTCATGGCGTCCCGGTGGGCGTCGCTCAGGCCTGCAACGAGGCCTTGCGGCTGGCGAGGACCTCGTCGACGATGCCGTACTCCTTGGCCATGTCGGCGGTGAGGATCTTGTCGCGCTCGATGTCGGTCTCGATCTGCTCGACGCTGCGGCCGGTGTGCTTGGCCAGCGTCTCCTCCAGCCAGGTGCGCATGCGCAGCACCTCGTTGGCCTGGATCTCGATGTCGCTGGCCTGGCCGTAGTCACCGCCGGCCATCGCCGGCTGGTGGATCAGGACGCGCGCGTTGGGCAGGGCGTAGCGCTTGCCGGGGGCGCCGGCCGCCAGCAGCACCGCCGCGGCCGAGGCGGCCTGGCCCAGCACGAACGTCTGGATGTCGGGGCGGATGTACTGCATGGTGTCGTAGATCGCCGTCAGCGCCGTGAACGAGCCGCCGGGGCTGTTGATGTACATGATGATGTCGCGGTCAGGGTCCTGGGACTCCAGGACGACCAGCTGCGCCATGATGTCGTCGGCCGAGGCGTCGTCGACCTGCACGCCGAGGAAGATGATGCGGTCCTCGAAGAGCTTGGTGTAGGGGTCGAGCCGCTTCATACCGTAGGAGGTGCGCTCCTCGAACTGCGGCAGGATGTAGCGGCTGCTCGGGCCGGGGACGTTCAGGCCGCTGCCCATCTGCGGGACGTGGAGGCCGCCATACGGGTTCTGGGTCATTGCTGTTGCTCCAATATCAGGCGTCGGTATGGCGGGAGGTCAGTTCGCGGTGCCGCCGCCACCCGGCGCCTGGCCGGCGTGGGTGTAGACGTGGTCGACGAAGCCGTAGTCCTTGGCCTCCTCCGCGGTGAACCAGCGGTCGCGGTCGGAGTCCTTCTCGATCTGGTCGACGGACTGGCCGGTGTGCTCGGCGATGAGGCCGGCCATCTGCTTCTTGATGTGCAGCATCTGCTCGGCCTGGATCTTGATGTCCGAGGCGGTGCCGCCGATGCCGCCGGAGGGCTGGTGCATCATCACGCGGGCGTGCGGGGTGGCGAAGCGCTTGCCGCGGGCGCCGGCACTGAGCAGGAACTGGCCCATGCTGGCCGCCAGGCCCATCGCGACGGTGGCCACGTCGTTGGGCACCCACTGCATGGTGTCGAAGATGGCCATGCCGGCGGTCACCGAGCCGCCGGGGCTGTTGATGTAGAGCCAGATGTCGGCCTCGGGGTCCTCGGCGGCCAGCAGGAGGAGCTGCGCGCAGATCGCGTTGGCGTTGTCGTCGCGCACCTCGGAGCCGAGGAAGATGATCCGCTCCTTGAGCAGACGGTTGTAGATGTGGTCGTCCAGGCCGGCCATCTGACCGTTGGCTGCGGCGACGACCTCGCTGCTGTGGCTCACCGTGTCTCCATCTGTAGCGCGGGTGGTGCGGGTTCTCTCGATCCTTGCGATGACCCTAACGCCCGGCCCTGCCCGGTGAATCCCGTGTGGGCACGCTGTTCGCCGTGAGCGCACAACCCCCGCGGTCAGGAGGCGGTGCTGCGCAGCCGCTTGCGCTGCTCCCAGCGCTCGATGAGGTGGGTCATCTCCTCACGCAGGAAGCTGAAGAACTCCTGGGTCTCCGCCAGCCGGGCGCCCACCTCGGAGTCGCGCCCGACCAGGGCCATGCCGGTGTCCAGCTGCTCGACCCATCGGCCGAGCAGTGCGTCCTGGTCCATCGTGACGCGGTACCAGACATCATGCTCGACGACGTACTGGTCGCGGCGCGAGCCTGGCTCGCGGGTGCGCCGGACCAGGTGCACCGTCTCGAGGTACTGGATCGCACCGGAGACCGCCGCGGCACTGACCTGCAGCCGCTCCGAGAGCTCGGCGGCGGTGAGCCGCCCGGAGTCGCTGACCAGCAGCGCGCTGAACACCCGCGAGGGCATGCGTGGCACGCCGGCGGTCACCAGGGTCGAGGCGAAGTCCTCGACGAACTGGCTCAGCCGCACGTCCTGGCCCTGCGTCACGGGCACACCTCCCGGATGGAACCTTGAGATTTCGAACCTTCACAGATTTATGAACGCAGAGTAGCGTCGCAGACATGGATCTGGCGATAGAGGTCTCGGGGCTGGTCAAGTCCTTCAGCAGCACCAGGGCGCTGGACGGGCTGGACCTGTCGGTGCGGCGGGGCGAGGTGCACGGGTTCCTCGGCCCCAACGGGTCCGGCAAGACCACCACCCTTCGCGTGTTGCTCGGGCTGCTGCGGGCCGACGCGGGACAGGTGCGCCTGCTCGACGGCGACCCCTGGCGCGACGTGACCTCGCTGCACCGCCGGCTGGCCTACGTGCCCGGCGACGTCTCGCTGTGGCCCACCCTCACCGGCGGCGAGGTCATCGACCTGCTGGGCCGGCTGCGAGGCAACCTCGACCCGCAGCGCCGCCGGGACCTGCTGGAGCGCTTCGAGCTCGACCCGGGCAAGAAGGGCCGCGCGTACTCCAAGGGCAACCGGCAGAAGGTCGCCCTCGTCGCGGCCCTTGCCTCCGACGTGGAGCTGCTCCTGCTCGACGAGCCCACCTCGGGGCTGGACCCGCTGATGGAGGAGGTGTTCCGGCAGTGCATCGCCGAGGAGCGCGACCGCGGCCGGACGGTCCTGCTCTCCAGCCACATCCTGGCCGAGGCCGAGGCGCTGTGTGACCGGGTGAGCATCATCCGGCACGGGCGCACCGCCGAGACCGGCACGCTGGCCGAGCTGCGCCACCTGACCCGCACGTCGGTGACCGCGGAGGTCGCGACCCTTCCGGAGGGACTGGAGGCGTTGCCCGGGCTGCATGACCTCGTGGTCGAGCGCCACGCCGACGGTGCGAAGGTGGCCGGCCAGGTCGACTCCGACCAGCTCGACCCCGTCCTGCGCCGCCTGTCCCAGGCCGGCATCCGCAGCCTGGTGAGCCAGCCGCCGACCCTGGAGGAGCTGTTCCTGCGGCACTACAGCGACGAGCTGGCCGCGAACGGCAACCACGTCCCGACCGCCTCCGGTGTCACCCGATGAGCACCGGCACCTCGACCGGCGCGACGGGCACCCTCAGGGCCGCCCGGCCTGCGCCGGCCCCGGCCCGGGCACGTGCGTTCACCGGGACCTGGCCGCTGGTGCGCCTCGCCCTGCGCCGCGACCGGGTGCTGATCCCGGTGTGGCTGGCGGTCTTCGTCGTGCTGGCCGGCAGCACCGCCTCCAGCACGCTGACGCTCTACCCCGACATCGTCTCCCGCCGCCAGATCGGCGTCACGATCAACGGCAACCCGGCGATGGTCGCGCTCTACGGCAAGGTGCTCGACATCAGCTCCGCCGGCGCCGTGGCCCTGTTCAAGGTCAACGCGCTGGGCGCCGCCCTGGTCGCGGTGCTGACCATGATCCTGCTGGTGCGACACACCCGTGCCGAGGAGGAAGCCGGACGCCTCGAGCTGATCGGTGCCGGCGTCGTCGGACGGGTGGCCCCGCTGACCGCCGCCCTCGCGGTCACCTGCGGCACCGCCGTCACGCTCGGGGTGCTGACCGGCCTGAGCCTGGTCGCCGCCGGGCTGCCGGTCAGCGGGTCGCTGGCGTTCGGCCTGTCCTGGGCGCTCACCGGGGTGTCCTTCGCTGCCGTCGCCGCGGTCATGGCCCAGCTGACGACCAGCCCCCGGGGCGCGACCGGGCTGACCGCCGCCGTCCTCGGAGCGACCTACCTGCTGCGCGCCGTGGGCGACGTCTCCGACGCGCACGGACCGCGCTGGGCGTCCTGGCTCTCCCCGGTCGGCTGGGCCCAGCAGGTCCGCCCCTTCGCCGGGGTGCGCTGGTGGGTCTTCCTCGTCGGTGCGCTGTTCACCGCGCTGGCCACCGCCGGGGCCTACGCCCTCGTGGGTCGCCGCGACCTCGGCGCGGGCCTGCTGGCCGACCGGGGCGGCAGGGCGGAGGCGACGCGCTGGCTGGCCAGCCCGTTCGGGCTCGCGATCCGGCTGCAGCGCGCGGTGCTCCTGTCGTGGACGGCCGGCTTCGCCGTGATGGGGCTGATCGTCGGGAGCCTGGCCAACAGCGTGCAGTCCTTCCTGGACACGCCCGGGGCACGGGACATGATCACCAAACTCGGGGGGCACGCCGGCTTGCTGGATGCGTTCTTCGGCACCGAGCTCAGCGTCGTTGCCATCATCACCGCCGTCTTCGGCATCCAGTCGGTGCTGCGCCTGCGGGCAGAGGAGACGGCCCTGCACGCCGAGCCGCTGCTCGCAACGGCCACCGGACGGCGCCGCTGGGCGCTGAGCCACGTGACGGTGGCAGCGCTCGGCTCGGTCTGGCTGCTCTTCGTCGTCGGGCTGACGATGGGCCTGTCCGCCGCAAGCACCCTCAACGACTACGACCAGGTCGGACGGCTCCTCGGAGCTGCACTGGCCCAGCTGCCCTCGGTGCTGGTGATGATCGGCATCGCCGTGGCCGCCTTCGGCCTGGTGCCGCGCCTGGTCGCTGCCTCGTGGGCGCTGCTCGTGGGGTTCCTGCTCGTCGGCGAGCTGGGCCCGCTGTTCCAGCTGGACCAGCGGGTCATGGACGTCTCCCCGTTCGCACACACCCCACGGCTGCCCGGGGGCGCCTTCACCGCGACCCCGCTGGCGTGGCTGACCGTGGTCGGGGTCGCGCTGGTCGTGCTCGGGCTGGAGGCCTTCCGCCGGCGCGACCTGGACTGAGCGCTCCCCTCCCCCGCGCAGGCCGGCCCCGGACGCACGTATGCCGCGACCGGGAGTCCCGGCCGCGGCATACGCGGTGGTGCGGTGTCGGTCAGGCGACCGGCGCCGGCTCAGGCGTGGTCGTGGCCCTCGTGGTCCTCGATCGCCTCGCCGGTGGTGTCGGCCAGCTCGACGTTGAGCTCGTTGAGGTCGACGTCGTTGCCGGCGGTGTCCTTGACGGCGGCCTTCTCCAGGACCGTGGCCAGGGCCTTGCGGCGCGCGACCTCGGCGACCATGGCCGGGATCTGGCCGGCCTCGTCAACGGCCTTGGCGAACTCGTTGGGGTCCATGCCGTACTGCGACGCGGACATGACGAGGTACTCGATCAGCTCGGGCTGACCGACGCTGACCTCCTCCTTCTCGACGATGGCGTCGAGCAGGAACTGGGCGCGCAAGGCCTTGCGGGCGCTCTCCTGCACCTCGGCGCGGTGCTCGTCGTCCTCGAGGCGGTTCTCGTTCTCGAGGTGGCTGTGGACCTCGGCCTCGACGAGGGCGTCGGGCACCGGGATCTCGGTGTTGTCGAGCAGGTGCTCGAGGACCTTGTCGCGGGCCTGGACGCCCTGCTCGAACTTCTTGGCGCGCTCGGCCTGGGCGGTCACGTCGGCCTTGAGCTCCTCGAGGGTGTCGAACTCCGAGGCGAGCTGGGCGAAGTCGTCGTCGAGCTCGGGCAGGACGCGCTCCTTGACCGACTGCACGGTCACGGTGATCTCGGCGTCCTCACCCTCACGGTCGCCACCGGCGAGCGGGGCGGTGAAGGTCTTGGTCTCCTCGGCCTTCATGCCGACCAGGGCCTCGTCGAGGCCGTCGAGCATGTTGCCGGTGCCGATCTCGTAGGAGATGCCCTTGACGGCGTCGATCTCCTCGTCGCCGATCTTGGCGGTGAGGTCGATGGAGACGAAGTCACCGGTCTGGGCCTCACGGTCGACACCGGTCAGGGTGCCGAAGCGCTGGCGCAGGGAGGTCAGGCGCTCCTCGACGTCCTCGTCGCTCGCCGCGACCTCGTCGACCTCGATGGCCAGGCCCTCGTAGTCGGGCAGGGTGATCTCGGGGCGGACGTCGACCTCGATGGTGAACTTCAGCTCCTGGCCGTCCTCGGCCGGGACCTCGGTCACGTCGAGCTCGGGCTGACCGAGCGGGCGGACCTTGTTCTCCTCGACGGCCTGGCCGTAGAACTTCGGCAGCGCGTCGTTGACGGCCTCCTGGAGCACGGCGCCACGGCCGACGCGCTGGTCGATGATCCGCGCCGGGACCTTGCCCTGGCGGAAGCCGGGCACGGAGATCTGCGACGCGATCGTCTTGTAAGCCGCATCGAGGCTCGGCTTGAGCTCCTCGAAGGGGACCTCGACGGTCAGCTTGACCCGGGTCGGGTTGAGGGTCTCGACGGCACTCTTCACTGCGGGTTACTCCAAGGTGTGGGCATCAGGAAGGCTCGGCCCGGAGCCGAGAGGACAGGTCATGGTATCCACACGCGCCGGATGGACCGAAATGCGCTCCGCCGGAGTCGCCGCCGCAGTCGGGGCGACCGGCCGCGTGGCCGGTCCTGCGGTCCGGGGCGACGGCACGGCCTACCAGGGCTAGCGTCAGGTCATGAGCGATGCGGTGGACGAGTCCTTCGACGTGATCGTGGTCGGCGCCGGCGCGGTGGGCGAGAACGCCGCCGACCGGGCCGGGCGCAGCGGGCTGAAGGTCATGGTCGTCGAGCGCCGGCTCGTCGGGGGCGAGTGCAGCTTCTACGCGTGCACCCCGACCAAGGCGATGCTGCGGCCGGTGCACGCCGCCCACGCGGCGCAGCGGGTGCGCGGGGTCGCCGGGGCCCACCTCGTCCCCGCCGAGGTGATGGCGCGGCGGGACTACTGGATCTCCGACCTCGACGACAGCGGCGCCGTGGGCTGGCTGGAGTCGGTCGGGATCGCCCTGGTCCGGGGCACCGCACGGCTGGTCGGCGAGCGCCTCGTCGAGGTCGACGGCACGACGTACCGGGCCGGCGCCGCGGTCGTGGTGGCCACCGGCACCTCCCCCGCCGTGCCCGACCTGCCCGGGCTGCGCGACGCCAAGCCGTGGACCAACATCGAGGCGACGACCTCCTCCACCGTCCCGGAGCGCCTCGTCATCCTCGGCGGCGGCGTGGTCGCCTGCGAGACCGCGCAGATCTACTGCGCCCTCGGGTCACGGGTGACGCTGGTCGAGCGTGGGGCGCGGCTGCTCGGGCGCGCGGAGCCGTTCGCCTCCTCGCTCGTCGCGGCAGCCCTGGCGCGTGAGGGGGTCGATGTGCGACTGGGGGTGTCGGTCACGGCGGTGTCGCGACCCGAGCCCGGCGGCGAGGCGACCGTCACCCTCTCGGACGGCAGCACCGTCGCCGGCGACGAGGTCATGGTGGCGATGGGCCGCACGCCCAACACCGCCGACCTCGGGCTGGAGGTCGTCGGCGCCGAGGTCGACGAGTCCGGCTACGTCGTGGTCGACGACTCCATGCGGGTCACCTCCGTGCCGGGTGACTGGCTGTATGCCGTCGGCGACGTCACCGGGCGCAACCTGCTGACCCACATGGGCAAGTACCAGGCCCGTGTGGCCGGCGACATCATCGCCGCGCGCGGCGCCGGCCGGGCCACCGACGGGCCGGGCATGCGCGCCTGGGCGGACCACCTCGGGGCGCCGCAGGTCGTGTTCACCGACCCCGAGGTGAGCTCGGTGGGCCTGACCGAGGCCGCCGCCCGCGAGCGCGGGATGGACGTGCGGGTGGTCAACGTCAAGATGCGCGCGGCGTCCGGCGCCGGGCTGCAGGCGGACGAGTACGAGGGCTACGCCCAGATCGTGGTCGACGAGGGCCGCCGGGTGGTGGTCGGGGCGACGTTCGTGGGGCAGGACACCGCCGAGATGGTCCACGCCGCCGGTATCGCGGTCGTCGGGGAGGTGCCGCTGGAGCGGCTGTGGCACGTGGTGCCCTCGTTCCCGACGATGAGCGAGATCTGGCTGCGGCTGCTGGAGCACTACGGCCTGTGAGGCTCGGGGGCACGGCCGCGAGGTGCGCGGCCGGCATACCCCGTCTCAGCCGCGCAGCTCGGCCAGGAAGGTCTCGTAGAGGGCCTGGTCCTCGCCCTGCCAGGCGGCACGGACGTCCTCGGGCAGGCGCTCGAGCAGCGACGCGGCCTGCGCCTCGGTCGAGGCGTCCAGGACGAGCCCGAGCACGAGCCAGGGACGGTCGCCGCCGAAGGCCGCGAAGGCGAGCGGGGTGATCTCGGCCCACTCTTCGACGCTGAGGTGCTCGGCGGCCAGGGGCAGGATCTCGCGCTCCTGGGTGCCAACCAGTGCCTCGAGCTCGAACTGGAGGGTGAGCAGCGCGCCGACGAGGTGGCCGCCCCACTGCGGGGTCGGCTCGGTGGAGAACTGCACCAGGGCATGCTCGGCGCGGGTCAGCGTGCCGTCGAGGGCCTCGTGCTCAGCGACGACCGCCTGCACCATCGCCTCGTCGGGGCACCGCTCGCGCAGCCGAGGCCACAGGGCCGCGTCCTCGGCCTCGTGGTGGGCGCGCAGGAAGGCCAGGACGTTGCCGTAGTAGCCGGCCACCGCCTCCTGCGCCTCGGGACGCTCGACCACCGCACCAGCCACGAGGTCGGAGGCCGACTCGAGCGCGTCGCGGAAGACCTGGTGGAGGGCAACCGCTTCGCTGGTGTCGGGCCGGGCCTCGGCAACCGTCTCGGACATGGGCACCCCTTGCAGCGTCGACGACCGAGCAGCCGGTGGTGTGCTGGTGTCGCCCCCCGCGTGTCTGCCCCGCCACCCGGGAGCACCCCGGGTGCTTCGAAGCCTAGGACGGTGCGGTGGCGCGGCGTGGGCGTTTGGCGAAATCGCCTGTGGCGCAACGAGAAGGACAAGACGGGCAGGGTCGGGGTAGCCGGATTCGAACCGGCGGCCTTCCGCTCCCAAAGCGGACGCGCTACCAAGCTGCGCCATACCCCGTGTGCTGCGGCCGTGACCCCCACTCGACACCCCGTCACGGGGTCGGATTTCGGAACGTGCGACAGCGGGCATTAGGCTAACGCCCCGCAACCCCGCCCTCGACGGCGGTGTCGCGCGGGTGTAGCTCAATGGCAGAGCCCCAGCCTTCCAAGCTGGTCATGCGGGTTCGATTCCCGTCACCCGCTCCGCACGAAAAGCCGCAGGTCAGGAGTTCAATCCCGACCTGCGGCTTCTCTGTTGCCGGGGCCGATTTCAGCCCGTGGAGCACCCATGGGTAACTGGTCAACCGGTGCCGGGCCCCGGCGCGCCGAGCCGGCGCTCCATCCGGCTCAGACGACGAAGTCCCTTGGCGAGCCCGGCCCACACATCGGATGGCCCCATCGCCCCGTAGGGATGCACCGGGCACTGGAGTCGGCGATCGGCTTGCCCGGCAGGTCGACCAGCGCATCGCGGATGCTCGCGTTCGTGACGCCCGAAGTACGAAGAAGGTCACCATGCCTCGCCATGTCGCCCGGCCCCTCGGGGCGAGGCTGCCCGGCCTCAAGGCAGCGCGCGAGGCGATGTCAGGCCGCGCGAGCGGTCACTGACGGCAAGTACGGCATCCCATGGGCGCCTGCCCAGCCCGAGGAGAGAGGAACCCATTCTTTCGGCGGCCTGCTTCCTGGCTCTAAGCCGTGATCGCGTCCGGATCGTCCATGAACTTGCGGAGGTCTTGGGCACACCGGCAGGCGACCGCGAACTTCGCGGCCCACTCCAGCGCAGCCTCCCGGGTGGGTACGTCGACGATCGCCACGCCGCCGATGAGCTCCCTGTTCTCCGGGTAGGGGCCGTCGGCGACCATCCCGTCGGTCGCCACCACGGCGTGCTCCACGTCGCCGTCGTCGTAGCCCAGCCCGCCGGCGAAGACGAACACGCCGGCATCCTTGGCCTCCTGGCACACCGCGTGGGCGGCCCTGCCCACCTCAGGGATCTCCTCCTGGGTGACGTGGTCCATCGCGCCCTTCTCGAACGAGATCAGGTACCTCGGCATCTCATCACTCCTCGTCCCAGCGGCCTTCCTTGACCGCCTCTTCACCCTTACGACGAACGCGTCGCTCCGGATCCGACAAGCCACCGGCCGAAATGTCTCAGGCGCTGCGACGACGGAGGCCCGCAGGCGGCCGGCTAGCAGAAGCCCCAGCGCACCCTGCCGGCGGCGCCGGCTCGGCACCCCCGCGAAAGGGAATCCCGCCTCGGAACGGCGCCTCCCAGCGAAGCCCTGGGATGCGGGGCGTGTCGCAAGGGCCACTCCGGCGGATCTTGCCGGACTGGCCCTTGCCGCGGGAGGGCTCAGCGCTTGTGCGTGAAGGTGAAATCGCTGCAGCGCTTGCCGTTCAGGCGGACTGCCGATACGAGATTCCCCTCAGTGACGAGTCTCTCGACCTCGGCTCGCGAAAGGCCGAAACCGTCAGCGATCAGTCGCACCGGCCGAACAGGGATGGGCGCCGCAAAGCGGACGGAGATGTCGATCGCCTCGTCCTTCAGGTGATCCGATCCGCCGGTGTCGAGGCGCCACGCGTTGTCCCAGTCGAGGGCGATGCGATTGCGGCGCCGCACGACCGGATCCTGGAGCAGCTCGGCTGTCAGGCCAGGGTCGTTCTGGTGCAGACGGTCCAGCAGCTCAGGTCGTATGGAGCGCACGTGCATCCGCTCCTGGACAGTGAGCTTGGTGGTCTCCCCGCAATCGGTGCAGCGCGCGAGGAGCCACGCGTCGAGGAGCTTGTGGTTTGCGTTGACGCGGAATTTGCCGCTGGCCCGGAAACGCTGGGAGGCGCATGAGTGGCAAGAGCGGAGAATGACGGGCAGGCAGGTGGGCACGACCACCCAGATATTGGGCACAGAAATACACCGGTTCCAGTGAGAAGTTCGCAGCGAAAAGGAGCGCGGCGCAGATGCGCGACGCGCGACGAATCAGCGCTCGAGAGTTCTCACTGGGTGTACAACGGCAGGTCCTCGGCACGGCGACGGTGGCGGGAGCACGCTAACGGCACACTGAAATGCGGCTCCAACGGTTTACGCAGATCGCAAGGCCGCCGGTCAGGGGTTTAGGGGGAAAGCAGCTTCCAGTGCCCCTCGGAGATGACCTCGATCTTGCCGTCGGTCACCTTGATGGCCGTCTGGTCGTCCATGGCGTACGCCGGTCCCGCGATGTCGGCCGCCCAGCTCTCGGCCTCGGCGATGGAGTTGCCCGGCATGCCCTCCTGAGCCAGGTGCGGACAGATCGAGAAGTCCACGACGCCCAACGTGCTGTCGTCTCCGGTCGGCGGCCTCCACTGGACAAAGTCCTCGCCGATCCGCGGGGTCATCACCATGCTCCCGGCGCTCAGCCCCACCCACACCGTCTCGGACAGCGACGGAAGCAGGTCGGCCAGCCCCGACTGGCGCATCCAGTGGCACAGGTAAAGGGCGTCGCCGCCCGCCGCGAGCAGGACATCGGTCTCCCGGACCAGCGGCACCCAGCGCTCTTCGTCGATGCTGGGCAGCGCGGTGAGCTCCAGCACCCCGACAGACTTCCAGCCCAGGTCGACCATGGGGTTCTCGGAGTTCCCGCTGATGAACTGCCAGGCTTTGACGCCCGGCCCGCACATCGGATGGCCCCATTGCGCTGTGGGGATGCACAGGGCGCTGGAGTCGGCGATCGGCTTGCCCAGCAGGTCGACCAGCGCATCACGGATGCTCGTGTTCGTGACCCCGCCGGAAGTGAGCAAGAGCTTCATGATGTCCCCCCACGTCTCAGGTGGGGCCGACGCTACCGACTCGCGACCGCGCAGGCCACAGCTGTCGGGCCGAGAGCGCACGTCCGAGAAGAGGCCATCCTCCCGGGGTCAGCAGGATGCCGTGGCGGTTGGACCATTGAGCCCGACCCATCCGAAGTTCGTGCGCGTCAGAAGGGTGAAGGTGTATGAGCCCTTGTGTGCCACATTGGGGTAGGTGCCGCTGTGAGCCGTCAGAGGGGCGGCGAAGTTCGTGACCGTGTCAGTGGTGTCGCCCAAGACCTTGAGGTCGTATCCCGTGCCCTTGGGGTCGCTGCTGGAAGTCCAGGTCAGCGCGACCTGGTAGGTCGTCCCGGCGATGTGGTTGCAGCTGGCCGCAAGGCGCGCGGCCGGGGTGATTGTGTAGCTGCTGACTGATTGGCTGCCGGAGGTGGTGCTGCTGAAGGCACTGAACGCAGCGGCCGTGCCCACCCTCAGGCACGCGGCAGAGACGACGGCGACGAGGGCCAGGCGTGCCCGTCTCGTCGTCATCTCGTCCCCCTGTGATCTGGGTCAGGCTATGCCGTCGTGGCTAGAGGATTCGGTGTGGCCGGGCGCGACAGCGCATCGCTGAGTGCGCGCTCTTGCAGGTTGGCCAGGGTGGTCTGTGCCGCAGGCAGGTCCAGATGACTCAGCTGCAGCTGGACGTGGCTCAGGTCGCTGTCGAGCTGGCGCTGTCCCATCAGCGCGGCGACGGCGCGCAGGTTCGTCAACGACTCGACTGCGGCACGCACCTGCCCCGTGTCTATGAGCTCAGCAAGGCCGCTCAGCTGCCTGGTGAGCAGGTCGTGCAACCGGCTCTGGCGGGACGGAGCGCCGTCACCGGCCGGTTGCGGGTCGAGCCAGGAGGTCATGCTCGACGCGCCGTGCGCGGCGCCCGGTGCCGGCCCCGGCCGGGACTGGGCTTTGACCAGATGCTCAACAAGACCATCAGCGCCAGCAGCGCCGGGCCGACGTACACGAAGGCGATGCGCAGGGCGGGCCCGCGCAGGGTCTGGATGACGGTGCCGAGGTGGGGTACGACGGCGACCACCCGCCATACCTGCCGGTCGACGATCACTGCGGTCCACGGGTCCCGGCCGGAGTTGTGATCGCCCTTGGTCTGGATCTGCACACTGCCGTCCGGCTCGGCCTTGACCGAGACGACTCGGTGGCTGACGACGCGATGGTCGTCGACCGGGATGTGGTAGCTGATGATCTGCCCGACGGCGAGCCGGCTGGTCGGCTCCGGCACGGCCACGGTGACGTCACCGGGGTTGATCCCCGGGGCCATGCTGCCCGTCAGCATGGTCATGGTTCGGTATCCAAACAGGTGTGGTCCGACGGCCAGCCCGGCGAACAGGGCCAGGACAGCGATGAGGAGCAGGTTGCCCAGGAGGCGGACCGCCCGGCGCGCTGCGAGGAGGGGGCGTCCTGCGCGCGCGGGGGCGGTCCGCGTCCGGGGGGAACCGGCCGACGAGGCGTGGGCGCGCACCTGGACCCGTGACGGCTGGGGGAACGTCAACTGGGTCATGAGGTGCCTTCCTTCCGTGTCTCGTGAGTGGTGGCCGGTCCGGCCGGGGTGGCGCCCACAGTGGGCACTGCAGACGCCACGCGTTCGTGGGGGCTACTGGTTGGTGCCGGCGCGCTGGGTGCCGGTGAAGCTGAGCTGGATGACGCTGGACAGGTTCTGGAAGGTGTTGTCGGCCGCGGCGGGCAGACTCAGGGTCACCACGAGGTTGTCGATGTTGTTCGGGTTCACCGCAGCAAGGTTGCTCAGCGCCATGGTGGATCCGATGACCGCGCGCTGGGCCAGGACGGTGGTCTTGGTGCCGCCGCAGGTGTAGGAGTACCCGGGGGCGCTTCCGCTCTCGGTCCAGGCGGTCGAGCACCTCTCTACCAGCATCTGGAGGCCGTTGGTTGCGTCGGTGTCCAGCTTGCTGGTGGTCGTCGCGCTGGTGGTCAACGTGATGTTCGCCAGGGCCTGGTTGCCGGCCGCGTTGGACAGCTGCACTGCCCTCTGCACGGTGTCGCCGGGGACCAGACCGGTGGCCGCGACCGAGAGCCGGTTCGCTGCGCCTCCGGCGCCGAGGGCGATGGCCACCGTGCCCGAGGAGACGGACTGGCTCGCACTGGTGGTGGAGGTGAACGAACCGAACGTGCCCAGGCCCGCGACCGTGGCGGCAGCCCCGAGGACGACGGTGGAGGCGAGGACCTTCCCGCCGGTGCTGTTGAGGCTGAGTCGCATGAGAGTCTCCGAACCGCGTCAAGGAGGCAGTCGCCCCCCCAGGACCGTGTTGTCCCGCGACCAGAACACTGCAGGGCAGAACTCAACCCCCAGCCGGAAAAGGCTCAAGGACTGCCGAAGATCCCGGGGAAACCCTCAAGAAACCCTCAAGGCACTGGGCCGCAGCGCGCCTTCCCGACCAGGACCGATGCATGTCCTCGAGCTCGACCCGACGTGGCCGTGTGCGCGGCCGTGCTTCCGGCCCCCGCACGCCATCAGGCCAGAGGCTGTGCCTGCGGCTGACTACAGAGCGCCCGCACCCGTCCCCAGCTCAGGCCCGGCCGCTCCGGGAGACCCGAGTTCCGGGCGAGCCTGGGCGGCGAGGTAACCGCGGACGTTCTCGGCGACCTGCTCCACCGGCCGCGGCGGCAGATAGACGTGCGCGCCCGCACATCCAGGAAGTCCAGGACCAGGTAGTCGGGGCCGAACGCGTCGCTGAGCCGTCGGCGTGCCGCGTCGGACATGAGCATGGTGGTCGGGACGACCATGACTCCCTCCCGCTGCGGTCCCTGGCCCGTCCTGCCGGGAGGATCCGGCGGCAGGACCCGTCGAGGACCGTCGACGTGAAAGCCAGGGTGCCCACCGGCGCACCAGATCGCGTGATGTCGACCTCGCCGTCGTCGATGAGCGACTCGACCACCCCTCGGATCTCCGGTGACAGGCCGGTCAGGTCCAGCCGCGCACGCCCCGAGCGTCGACCGTGCACGAGTCCACCGCCGTGTCGGCGTCGCCCCCTACGCATGCCAATCATGCTCCATCACTCGGCGGGGTTGGTCCGCGGACGACACGCAACCGCCGCGCGGAACACGAGTGACACGCACGTAGCGCCTGCCTATGGTCTCGACATGACCGACGGCCACCGGGCGCTCGACGACCAAAGCCGGCTCGGCGTGACAGATATCGCCGATCGGTGGCGACTGCCGGGACACCGAGAGGACCCCTCATGAAGATCCGCCTCACCAGCGTCTACGTCGACGACCAGCGGGCCGCCCTCGAGTTCTACACCGGGGTCCTCGGCTTCACGGTCCGCCACGACATCCCCCTCGGGGACAACTTCTGGCTCACCGTGGTCTCCCCCGAGGACCCGGATGGTCCGCAGCTGCTGCTGGAACCTTCCGACCACCCTGCCGTCGGGCCCTACCGCGAGGCCCTCGTGAAGGACGGTATCCCCGTGGCCCAGTTCGCCGTCGACGACGTCGCGGCCGAGCATTACCGCCTCGTCGGTCTGGGGGTCACCTTCACCCAGGCACCGACCGACATCGGCTCGGCGGTCGTGGCCGTCTTCGACGACTCGTGCGGCAACCTCGTCCAGCTGATCAGCGAGAAGCGCGTCGCCTGAGCGGGCGACCGAACCCGCGCCGCCGTGGCCGCCGAGACTCGAGCGGCGAGCGCACCGGCCTGAGTAGCAGCCTCACGGTCGGGTGATCGTGCGACCCGCGGCGGCCATGAGTCGCTCGGTGGCGGTGGCGTCGACGGGCGACACCGTCGGCGGCTTGACCAGACCGAGCTCGATGGCGTGGTCGGTGCAGGTGAGGGTGACGACGTCTGTCAAGGCCGGGACGGACGCCGGGGGGAACTCGATCGGGCGCCGCAGGCTCGCCGACAGGTCCCAGGCATGCGCAGCAGCATCGATGACCGCGAAGTCCAGGACGACCGCACCAGGCAGCACACCGAAGGGCGTGTCGTGGTCCGCGGTCAGCACTCCATCGCTGCGCCACAACCGCAGAGCCAGCGCGGTGACCTCGGAGGCGATCGGCGCCAGGTCGCCCTCGTAGGGCACCGCGGCCATCGCCTCGTCCTGTGCCATGAGGCTCTGACCGGTGACACTGCCTGCCCAGAACAACTGGTTCTTCAAGGCATGGCTCGCCAGGCGGCGGATCGTCCAGGGCGGGCAGTTGGTGACGACGTCCATCTCTGTCTCGTCGAGCCCGGCAACCACCCGGTTCAGCTCGTCCTCGGCATAGGCCAGCAGCGTCAGATGGTCCATCGCGCGCCTCCCGGATCGGCTCGGTCAGGCTAGCGGGACGCGGCGGCCGGGCGAACCCCCCGGAAAGGGTGATGCACAGACGACCGGGCCCCGCGCCCTCGGCGGCGTCGGTGTCAGACTGAATCGGTGAGCCTGGAGGCCAGGCACGGCAACCTGCCGCGCACCACGACCGCCCTCGTCGGGCGCACCGGGACGCTACGCGAACTGGCCGCGCTGGTCCGCTCTCGGCAGCTCGTCACCCTCACCGGCGTGGGAGGCGCCGGCAAGACCCGACTCGCCCTCGCGGTCGGCGCGGAGCTTGCCGACGAGTTCCCTGACGGCATCTGGCTGGTCGAGCTGGCCCCGGTGGGCAACGCCGACGCGGTCCCGGACGCCATCGCCACCGCCCTGGGCATCACCCCGCAGGGTGATGCCCGCGTCATCGACACGGTCGCCGAGGCTGTCGCCGGACGCCGGCTGCTGATCCTGGTCGACAACTGCGAGCACGTCCTCGCGGCGGCTGCCGAGGCGATCGGGGTGATCCTCGCCCGCTCCGAGGTCCCCCGGATCCTGGCGACCTCCCGGGAGCACCTGCGAGCGCCGGGCGAAGCACTCGTGCCCGTGTCGCCACTGGCCGTGGCCGGTGGCATGACGTCCGAGGCGGTGGCCCTGTTCCTGGAGCGTGCCCGCGCTGTCCGGCCAGAGTTCGGGATCTTCGACGCGCAGACCGCGGACGCGGTGGTCGAGATCTGCCAGACGCTCGACGGGCTGCCCCTCGGGATCGAGCTGGCCGCGGCGCGAATGGCGGCGATGAGCGCAGTCGAGGTGCGGGACCGGCTCGGTGACCGGTTCCGGCTGCTGACCGGGCCCGAGCTCGCGCCCGACCGCCAGGCGACGTTGCGGCACGCGATGGCCTGGTCCTACGACCTGCTCAACCACGAGGAGCGCGCAGCCCTGCGCCAGGCGTCGGTCTTCGCAGGAGGGTTCGACCTGTCAGCACTGTGCGCTGTCGCAGTGTCGGGCGACGACATCGAGGTGCTGCGGCTCCTGGACTCGCTGGTGCGCAAGTCGTTGGTGAGGGCCCACCACGGATCCGCACGGACGCGATACAGCCTGTTCGAGACGATTCGCGCCTTCGCCGACGAGCGGCTGGTGGTGGCCGGCGAGCGCGAGGCGGCTCGCGATCGGCACGCTGCGCACTTCGCCGGGGAGGCGGCCCGGCGGTGGGAGGAGTGGAACAGTCCCGCGTGGCGGACTCAGGTCGACTGGGTGACCACGGAGCTGGCGAACCTGCGGTCGGGGCTCCGATGGAGCGTCGGTCGCGGTCACGCCCAGGTCGCCACCGATATCGCCGCGCACGCCGCCCTCATGGGGTTCTCGGTGGAGCTGTTCGAAACCCTCGGGTGGGCCGAGTCCCTGCTCGAAGCGGCGGCCCGGGCCGACGTCCCGCGGCTCCCCCGGCTCTACGCCGCGGCGGGGTACGCGTGCTTCGTCGGACGCGCCGCGGTCGCGACCGGGAACGCCCACCGGGCGACCGAGCTCGAGGGCCGGCCGGGCTACGAGTCCTGCGATCCCGGCTACGCGACGTTCATCGAGGCGCTCGGCCAGGTCTACTCCGGGAACCTGGACCGCTACATCGAGCTGACCCGGGACGTCGCGGCACTGCCAGGCGCGGGGCGGGCGTACGGGATTGCGGCGTACATCGACGGCCTGCAGTCGGCCGGCCGGGTCGAGGAGGCGCTGGAGCTCACCGGGTCTGCGGTGGCGGCGGCCCGCCAGCTGGGCAACCCCTTCTGGATGGTCTACACGCTCTGGATCGTCGGGCTGGCCTGGTCGAAGGCGGACCCGCAGCGCGCGCTGGAGACCTGGGACGAGGGCGTCGCCCAGCTCGGCGAGCACGACGTGCGGTTCTTCGAGGGCTTCCTGGCCCGTGACGCCGCCCTCCTGCACACCTCGGACGGCCAGCTGGAGACGGCGCTGACCCTCTTCGGCACGTCGATCGGGGCCTTTCTGCGCTCCGGCGCCGTCGCGCAACTAGTCATCACGCTGGCCAGCCTGCCGGCCCTGTTCGAGCGGCTCGACCGTCCCGGCATCGCGCGCACCCTGCTCGGCGCGATGGCCAACGAACCGGCCAGCGTCCATCACGTGCCCACCCTCGCCGATCTCGGCGAGCGGCTCGACGCCCAGCTCGGCGACGAGGCGTCGGCGCGCTTCGCCGCCGTCGGTGGCGCGATGGACCTCCACGAAGCTGCCGCCTACGCGCTCCACCAGATCGGCCTCGCCCAGCGCGCTCTCACAGCAACCAGCCAGCACGGCAGCGGGGTCGACCGTCTGACGGCTCGCGAGACACAGGTCCTGCGGCTCATCGCCGACGGGGCGACCACCCGCGAGATCTCTGAACAGCTGTTCATCTCGGCGAAGACCGCCGACAACCACATCCAGCACATCTACACCAAGCTCGGCGTCACCAACCGTGCTGCGGCCACCCGCTGGGCACTTGACCGTGAGGTCGTCGTCCGTGCCACTGAGACCGACGCCGGGTGAGTGGGCCCGGCCAGGGGGTTCGAGGTCGCCGGGACCGCGGCGGGATGGGGACCCGAGATGAGGAGATCTCCTCATGTGGGGACGTCGCAGGCGGCGGAGGATTCTCGTCAAGCCAGCCGAAAGCGCTGGAACACCAAGGGATCCGATCAGGACCCGCAGATGAAGGAGAACGACGATGATCCTGGCGACGACGAAGGTGAAGGACGTCGAGCGCTTCCTCGAGGTCTACGGCACGAAGGGCGCCGACAAGCGTGGATCGCACGGCTCGAAGGGCTCCACGGTCTACCGCGACCCGATCGAGGAGGACCGGGTGTGGGCCGTCTTCGACTGGGATGAGGACGGTTGGATGGCGTTCGCCACCGACCCGGAGACCCCAGGGATCCTGCAGGAGGCCGGCCACCTGGGTCGGCCCTCCCTCGGCCACTACCTCGGGACCTTCAGCGCCTGACACGCACGGGGCCGGGCGCGCGCCCGGCCCGCCGACCCGCATGCGGGACGCCACCGCACCGGGGAGACCCTCGCGGCTACAGCGCGGGGGTCTCCCTTGACTCGTTCGCCACGCCAACGGCGGATGCGAAGCGATCTGGTCAGTGGGAACCGGCAGGAATCAGGTTGATTCGGGAGTACTGGCGCCGAATGTCCATGAGGACCATGAGCGTGCCAACCTTCCGCCACGTGACGCTACTTGGCGCACCCTGACAGATCCGGAACGGCGCGTGATCATTGACCCAAATCGAGTTGTACCCGCTCGACCACTGCACCTTTCCGTCCGCTGACTGTGCGTAGTACAGGATGTCCTCATTGATCTCGCCCGAGGACACCAGCCGGTCCACGTTGTCATCCAGCTTCCACCGACCGAGGGATACGTAACCCTGGTCGTGGTCAGAGGTGGACCGGGGCAGCTGCCGGGGCGGATGCCAGGGCGAGGCGAAGACGGTGGCGGTCGCGCTACAGAAGGGCACCGAGCCCGCCGAGCCCGGAGCCGTCGCCCCGGTCCCAGACGGCCAGGAGCTGTCGCATCGGCGCAGGCAGCAGGCTGTCGACCTCGATGGTGACCGGCCATACGGAGCGGATCCATGCTTCGGCCTGAGCGAGGTCAGCGTCCCTGGCCAGGTCGCACACACCCGGATCCCGGTCCAGCCGCTGCTCTCGGGACCGGGCCGACTTCTCCGCGTTCGGCGACGAGGGCCAGTTCCCCGACCCGGGACAGTCGAACCTCGGTGTAGCGGGCATCGGCAGGCCGTGGTGCTGATCGGTATCGGGCTGCTGATCCTCGTCCGCGGCGGGGCATTCGGCCTCCGACCGCACGGGACGAGCCCCTCCCGTCCCACACACCGCGGACCGCTCGAACGCGGGCGCCAGGGTCACCCGGCGTGGACGCAGAACTCGTTGCCGTCCGGGTCAGCAAGCACAGTGCCGCCGGCCACGCCACCGTCGAGCCGAGTGGCTCCGAGACGGACCAGACGCTCGACCTCCCCTTCCGGGTCACCACCGGCCAGGGCGAGGTTGAAGCGCTGCCGGTTCCTCTGGATGAGCGGGGCAACGGGCGGGCCTCCCCACGCGACCTTGGTGCCGCCGTGCGGGGACTGGATCGCGGTCTCCTGGTCCTGGTCCCACACCAGCGGCCAGCCCAGCGCCTCGCTCCAGAACAGCCCGACCTCCCGGGTGCCGTCGCAGGCGATCTCCCCGAGGAAGCCGCACCCGGCGAGGTAGGAGTTGCCCGCCTCGATCACGCAGAACTCGTTGCCTTCGGGGTCGGCCAGGACGATGTGGCCCTCCTCGGGGCGCTGCCCCACGTCGAGGTGGCCGGCGCCGAGCCGCAGCGCCGTCGCCACGGTCTGCTGCTGGTCCCCGGAGCGGGCGCTGGTCAGGTGGAGGTGCATGCGGTTCGGTCCCACCTTCTCCGCGAGGCTCGGGACGAACTGAAGGCCGAGCTGCATGCCGTGCCCGGGCAGAAGCGCACCCTCGGCGTCCTCCACGACCTCTCGGCCGAGCAGACCGGCCCAGAACTGCGCCACACGAGCTGGCTCGAGTGCATCGAAGGTCACCGCCAGCAGCCGCAAGGACATGCCCGCACGCTAGGGGTGGGCCAACGGCAAGGCAACCCTCCGGCCGGGAACGCGACTGGGGCCGCTCAGCCTCGGTGGGCGTCGAAGAGCAACCGCACCCGTCGCCGGGCGTAGAGCGCGACGAGCCACGTCGTGAACGCCAGCACGAGGAGCCCGTTGACCGGTTGCGGCGAGGTCAGCGCCGCCGTGGCGGCGGTCCCGCAGACCACCGGCACGACCAGCGGGACGCTCTGCCAGGCCACCATGGCCGGCATCCCCGCGCGCGGGGAGAAGACCCCGATCGGGGGAAGCCCCCGGTACGCGGCCATCACCTGTCCCGCCATGAGCAGTCCCAGCAGGAGGAGAGCCCAGAGCACGCCCAGGAAGGACCCCCGCGTCGACAGTGCCGTCGCCAGGCCCACCCCGCAGACGGTGAGGACGGCCAGCGCGCCGGGCACCACGAGATGGGCCCGCGCCTCGGCCATGGGGCTGAGGCCGAGCAGCGGTGGGGTGCCGGCGTTGTCGCCGTGCAGCCGCAGGCCTTCGGACCAGGCGCCGACACCGAACCAGGCCACGACCAGGCTGACCATCGTGATCAGGCTCGGCGTCCCGGGCGTGGCGGTGTGCACCAGCCCGTAGACCCCGGCCGCCGTGAGCACCAGCCCCGACAGGCCCCGACCGGGAGCCCGGCGCAGCCCGAGCCAGTCCCGCCAGACGAGGGTGCTGACCGGGCCTCGGGCCCGCAGCCGGATCGCGCGTCCCCGCGTGATGGGCGCCGCGATGTCGAGGCGCGCCGCGCGCAGGTCACCGGCGAGCACCGCCCCGCCGACGGTCACCGAGCGCACCGACTGGGTCCGCAGCGCGCTGAGGTGCAGCGCCCGCAGCGACCCCGCGGGACGAAGGAGCAGCGCCGGGACGCGCGCGCGGACGGGCCACCCCCGCACCTGCCCGTGCAGCCAGGCCCCGGCCACGAGGAGCCCCACGAGGGCCCCCGCCGCCACGCCCGGCCCGAGGATGACGGGCCCGGCCAGGGCCGCGATCGCCAGCCCGGCGCCCGACACGAGGCCGATGAGCACGCCGCCGACGGTGCAGCCCAGCAGGGCGACCCGCCACCAGCGACGCAGCACGACGGCGCGGTCCAGCGGGCTGGTCGCGACGTGGTCCAGGTAAGGCAGGTCGGGGACCACCGGCCCGCGGACGCGGCCGGCGCGGAACGCGAACGCCACCGTCGCCAGCAGGACCGCGGCGGCGAGGACGACGCCGCGATACCCGGCCAGGTGCGCCGCGAGCCACCGTGGGTCCAGGAACCGGAAGAACGCCTGCGCGGCCGGGACCCCGTAGCTCGCGGCGGCGATGACCGCGACGTAGATGGCGTAGGTGACGTTGTGCTGGCCGGTGTCCCGCTCCCCGGTGATGAGGTGGCGGGCATCCCGCAGCAGGTCTCCGTCGCGGCTCATGCCGGCACGATGTCGACCACCCGGTCGGCGATCCGCGCGGTCAGGTCCGGGTCGTGGCAGGCGACCACCATCGCGGCCCCGGACTCCTTGCGGGCCATCAGCAGGTCGCCGAGGAGGCGGCGTTTGTGCGTGTCGAGACGCTGCTCGGGCTCGTCCAGCAGCAGGACCCGGGCGGGACGGGTGAGCACCAGCGAGAGGTGGAACAGCTGCTGCTGGCCCGAGGAGAGCTCATGCGGGAAGCGCTCGGCCAGGTGGTCGATCTCGAGGGCGCTCAGCATGGCATCGGCGCGCGCGTCCGCGCCGTCCCCCCGACCCCAGGTGGCCTCCAGGAGGACCAGGTGGTCGACCAGGGTCAGGTCGCGGTATGCCGTGGGCGCCCCCAGGAGGGCGGCAACCGTACGACGCATTGCCGGGTCCCGTTCATCGGCAACGGTTCCGTCGATGGTCGCCTTGCCGTCCGTGGGCGTGGCCATCCCGGCGAGGATCCGCAGCATCGTCGTCTTGCCGCTGCCGTTCTCTCCCCGCAGCACCACGCACTCCCCGGAGCTGACCGCGAGGTCGGTCGGCCTGAGCAGGACGCTGCCGTCGATGGCCTTGCCCACGCCGGTCGCCACGAGCTTGACCGGTGGCTGCGTCTCCATCAGGCGCGCAACCCGTAGCGCAGGTGCACGACCCCGCTGCGGAAACGGTGCTCGTCCAGGAGCTCGAGCTGGACGCGAACGCCTTCCGGCAGCGCGCGCTTGCCGCCACCGACGAGGATGGGGTTGAGCAACAGGTGGCACTCGTCGACCAGACCCGCGGCCATCGCCGCACCCGCGAGCTGTGCACCGCCGATCGAGATGTCGCGGCCCGAGGCCGCCTTGAGCGCCCTGATCGCGGCGGGGTCGAAGTCGCGCTCGATCCGCGTCCGCGCGCTCGAGGGCACCTGCAGGGTTCGCGAGTAGACGATCTTCTCGGCCGCTCGCCAGATCTGCGTAAAGTCCCGGGAGACCGCGCGTTGATCCTCGCCGGTGCCCGCGGTCTCCCAGTAGACCATCGTCTCGTACATCCGACGCCCGTACAGATAGGTGCCGATGGGCCGCTCGAGGTCGTTGACGAAGGCGTGCACCTCCTCATCGGGGGCCGCCCACCCGAACTCGCCGCTAAGGTCCTCGATGTATCCGTCGAGGGAAGCGATCGCCGCGTAGACCAGCCTCGCCATGTCAGACCTCCCGCCGTGTTGAGCACGTCATCGTCGTGGGCCATGGTGCCCCGTCAGTGCGCTGGCCCGTCAGCCCTCCTGACCGAACCTGCACCCACTCCCGAATGACATGATCCCCGGGTGACAGGGACCTCCCCCGACGCCTACCGGCGGCTGGCCGACTCCGCCTGGCGATGGGTGCTGGACCGGGTGCGGTGGGAGGACGGGCCGTGGATCCCCGAGTCGGTGATCCCGGGTGAGGTCACCGAGGTGCCGCAGCATCGGGACGGCATGCACAGTGGCGTGGGCGGCCTGGCCTACGTGCTGGCCGAGGTCCGCCTGACCCGCGCCTGGACCGATGAGGAGCAGACCCTCGCCGGGGCGGTGGCCGACCGGCTGCGGCTGGGGATCGCCGACGAGGAGGACTGCACCTTCTTCGACGGGCTCCCCAGCGCGATCGGGGCCCTCACCGCGCTGCAGCAGCCCGGCGCCGACGCCGCCATCGCCCGGCTGGCAGACCTGGCCACCCCGGACGGGTGGCCGCAGACGGCACTGGGCCCACCGCGATACCTGCCCGGCACCCGCCTCAACGACGCGACACTGGGCACCGGCGGGGTGCTGCTGGCCGCGATGTGGGCCCGCCGCCACGGCGTCGCCGGCGCTGTCCGGGTCGCCGACCACGCCACGCACGTGCTCGTCGCCGAGGCGGAGCACCTGCCGACGGGGACCAACTGGCTGATGGCACCCCGACGGTTCCGGCCCACGCCGTCTCCGCAGATGCCCAACTTCTCCCACGGGCTGGCCGGCATCGCCACGGCGCTCGCGTGCGCCGGCGCCGAGCTCGACCGGCCTGACCTGACGGCGGCCGCGCGCAGCGGCGCCGAGCACCTGGTCACCCTGGGGGACACCAGCGGGCAGGGGTTCGTCCTCCCCCTCCACATCCCCACCCTGCCCGACTTCGAGGAGGTCACCTACACCTGGTGCCACGGCCCGACGGGCACCTCGTTGCTCTTCCCCGCGCTGCACCGCGCGGGCGTCCCTGACGTCGCGGGCGAGGGCACGCTGTCGTGGCATCGCCGGTGCCTGGACAGCGTGCGCACCTCCGGCCTCCCCGCACGCCTGCGCCCGGGCTTCTGGGACAACGACGGTCGCTGCTGCGGCACCGCCGGGGTGGGCGAGGTGTTCCTCGATGCCTGGCAGCGAGCCGGCCACGACGAGGACCTGGACTTCGCGGTCGTGCTCGCCGACGCCCTCGCTGATCGCGCGGTCCACGACGGACCCCACGCCTACTGGCAGTTCGTCGAGCACCGGGCGCCCGAGCCACTCCTTCCCCCCGGCGTGGGCTGGATGCAGGGCGCCGCTGGGATCGCGGCCTTCCTCTTCCGCATCGCCCGTCTCCTGGACGACGGGCCCGCCGCCCCGACGGTGGCACGCATGGACAACTGGTGGGCCCTGCCCACAGACCGGTCGGCCGACCAGCTGGCCTGACGTCCGCCCGCGCTCGTGTGCGGCACCCACGCGCCCGTACCGGTATCCGCGGTCGGTCAGGTCGGCGGGCGGCGGACCTCGTTCGCCTCGCGGAGGACGGCCCAGGCGTCCGCCACCGGACCCAGGTGCCCGAGCTTGTCCGGGTTGAGGACCGCACGGATCGCCTGGATCTGACCGTCGAGGACGTCCAGCGTCCAGGTGTTGAGCACCTTGCCGTCCCGGTCGCGGAAGATCGCTCCCGGCTGCCCGTTCACCTCTTGCGGCTCCACCGTCCCCCCGATCCGGGCGAACAGCGGGAAGGTCGAGACGAGCACACGGGTCACGTTGCCGAGGCCGAAGACGCCCTTGCCCCACAACGGTGCCCGGCCGCCGCCGTCGCCGACGATCTGGACGTCGGCGGCGAGCAGCTCCCGCAGGCCCTCGACGTCACCCTCGCGCAACGCATCGAAGAAGCGCGCCGCCAGCTCGTCGCGCACCCTGCGGTCCGCCTCGAACCGTGGACGCCCCTCGTCCATGTGGCGCCGTGCCCGCACCGCGAGCTGGCGGCAGGCGGCCTCGGACCGGCCCACCGCCGACGCGACCTCGGGGAAGCCGAACCCGAACACCTCGCGCAGCACGAAGACCGCCCGCTCGAGCGGGCTGAGCCGCTCGAGAAGCACCAGGGCCGCCACCGACACCGAGTCGGCCAGCTCCGCCGACCGCGCGGGATCCTCATACGGGTCGGTGAGGAGCGGCTCGGGCAGCCACTGCCCGACATACTCCTCCCGCCGGACCCGCGCCGAACGCACCACGTCGATCGAGATCCGGGTCACCACGGCCGAGAGGAAGGCCTTGGACGATGTCGGGGTCGTCGGGGAGGCCTCGTAGCGCAGCCACGCCTCCTGGACCGCGTCCTCGGCCTCGCTGACGCTGCCCAGGATCCGGTAGGCGATGGCGAACAGCAGCGGCCGCAGCTCCTCGAACTCCTCGGTCCGGGTCACGCCAGCGCCTCACCGACCGAGGCCGCATCCAGCCCGTCCATCACCACGCCGTCGGCGCCCATCCGCCGCAGCGGGCCCAGCTTTGCCGCGCTCGACGTCGTCGTCGTCACCTGGTGCCCCCGCGCCACGAGCTGCGGCACCAGCCGCCGCCCCACGACCCCGGTCCCGCCTGCCACGAACACCCGCATGACCATCACCCTCCCGATCGCTGATTCTGTCTCCGGGACCTCAGACGAGACAGCCCGCCCGTCTGTGACATGGGGCCGGGCTCCCCCGCACCGGCCCCTGCCGTTGACAGGATGACCGGGTGATGACCTCGGGGGACCTGCTGCAGGTGACGGCGGCGCACGGAACGGACGGGGTGAGGGCGTCCGCGGCGATCTGGGCGCGTGCCAAGGCCCGCCGCGACCAGGACCCCGAGCCGGCCGCGGTCGACGACACCATCCCGGGCATCGGGCGGCGGCTCGGCCTCGAGGGAGCCAGGCTTCTGCTGGCCCGGCGGGACGGCCACCCCGTCGGCTTCACCCTGTTCGCACCCCGGGAGCGGACCCTGGAGGTCTTCTACGTCGCCGTCGACCCCGAGGCGTGGGGCTGCGGCGTGGCGAGCCGGCTGCTCCTGGCAGCGGAGGACCAGGCGCGACAGCTCGGTCGCGAGACGCTCGAGCTGTGGGTCATCGACGACAACGCGCGGGGCATCGGCGTCTACGAGAGAGCAGGGTGGGTCGGCACCGATCAGGTGCAACGCGATCCGACCTCCGGCCGGGTCGAACGACGGTTCGTCAGGCACCTGCGCCAGGCATGGCCACCCACCCGAGGGTGACGCGCGCGGTCAGTAGCTGTGGGGGATCTTCCACAGCAGCTTGTCGGACGGCGCGAACTGCTCGAGCACCGGCAGCCGCAGCACGGAGTAGCTCGACCCGCGGGTCCGGCTCCTCCACACGATGGAGCCGCCGCGGGTGACGACCCGCAGCTCGGCCGTGCTCGTCAACGTCAGGTGTGACCCAGCCACGTGGGTGCCGGACTGCCACCTCACCCTCGACCCCTCGCGGTACACGAGGTTCCCGTCCGCCTGCATGGTGAGCGTCTCGATGGGCACGCCCTGCTGGTCGCCCCAGGCGTAGGTGAGCCGGGCCCTGCTGGGCAGCACGCTGTTGGTGGGCATCAGCTGCCAACCCGAACGCGACTGCCAGACAACGCGACCGGATGCCGTTGTCATGACCAGGTTGCCGCTGCTCGTCAGGGTGAGCCGCTTCCCGCCGCGGTTGGCCGTCCCGGTGTGCCACAGCAGGACGTTCGTGCTCGTGCGCAGCGAGAGGTCACCGTTGCAGTGGAAGGCCAGGTAGCTCTTGTCGGTGTTGCTCTGGTGCTGACCGGTGCCGTCGTCACGGAACCAGGTCCCCGTCAGGAAGGTCGTCCGGCCCCGGGGCCCGTCGACCGGGACGGTCTGCTCGATCTCGAGGAAGTCGGGCGCCACGCTCAGGGCGAACCCGCCGTTGACGAGCCGGTCACCGGAGGTGCGCGCTGTCAGGCGGTGGCAGGGCGTCAGGACCGACGGCGGCGTGGCGGCTCGGGCCTCACCGACGGGCACGAGGAGCCCGCTCGCGACCAGCGACACGGCAGCAAGGGCTGCCCTCAGACCACGCACCTCTGGACCCTCCCGGTTTGTCGGGGGTCACAGGGATGCCCCGGCCGCCGAACCTACCGGTCGGGCGCCCGCGTCAGGAGGCTTTTGAGGTCATTCGGGCTGAATTGCGCTGCGCCAGGTCGCATCAGGGCAGCCGCAGGTCGATCCACGGGATGCTCTCGCCCGGCAGGACGTACCGCTCCTTCTGCACGAACCCGTGCCTGAGCGCGGTTGCGCCCGGCTTGTTCGCGCACCTCCTCCAGCGAGAGCTGATGAGCCGGGATGGTCGCGTTGTGGACGTGCTGCCAGTCCCGCAGCGTCACGTCGTCGTCCGGCTGGCGGATGCGGAGGACAGTCACGCCAGCAGCAGACTCGACACAGGCACCGGCCGTCAACTCCGCTGCTACGGAAGCCCGTTGCCACGGCCCGGAGGGCTACCGGGCCAGTGCGAAGGTCCATGTCGACAGGTCGGCCAGGATGGCCTCGGCTGTCGGCAGCCGGGCGGCCAAGTCCTCGGCCTGGCCACGCGCCGCTGAGTCGTCGAGCGCGGGAAGCCAGCCGCCGGCAATCCAGGCCGGCTGCCGTGCGAGCGCCAGTGGCAGGCGTTCGCGTTCGGCGTCGCTGAGCTTCAGGGCGGAGTTCCGGTCGTAGGCGTTGACGAGCTCCCGGACCTGCTGGACCTGCACGTGCCCGGGCGGGTTGTTGCCCGGGTCGAGCAGGTAGAACCACAGCGTCAGGGCCAGCTCCTCGATCCGGTCCCGCTCCCCCAGGAAGTCGAAGTCGAGCACGCCTGCCAGCTGCCGGCCGCGGAAGACGACGTTGTCGTCCCAGAAGTCGCCGTGGAGCAGCTGTCGCACCTGGTCTTGCCCGAGACGCACCTCTTTCTCGGCGATCGCCTCACAGTGCCGTTGCACGTCGTCGGCCAGCGCCGCGAACCGCCGTTCGCCCCAGGCCCGCATCCTGGACGCCCCGCGGCATACCCCGTCGACGACCTGACCCGGGTCAAGGTAGGTGGCATGAGGCGGGGAGGCCACCGGGATGGGCGTTTGCACCGTGCGCAGGGCGTCATGCAGCCGGGCGAGCGCCGCGAAACCCTTGTGCAGCAACGAAAAGGTCCGCATGGGCGTGTCCCAGTCGATGTGCTCCTCGACCTCGACCAGCGTGCCGTCAGGCAGGTGCGACCAGCCGCGCCCGTCAGCGGCTGGGATCGCAGCCGGCACCGGGAGCCCGAACCGGTGCGCGGCGGCTTTCGCCGACTGGATCGCGAGGAGGCGCTCCGGCGTCGTGACGCCGCGGTGGGCCCGCGCCACCACTGCGGAGCCGTCGGCGTAGTCGAACCGCAGGTTGGTGGTCCAGAGACCACCCAGATCGAGCCAGCGCGGCGGGCGAGGAAGGGAGAACGCCGCCAGGACGGACTCCACGAGGCCGACACTGGGCACCACGCGGGGCGGCACGGGGGCTCTGTCGACGGTCACGGAGCGACCCTATTTGCCGCCACGGCTTCCCAGGCGCTCACGGACGAAGGTCAGCCCCTCACGGACGCTCGCGACCAGGGCCTTCGCGAACGACGCGCCGGTCCGCCGCTGCCCGCGCATGGCCTCCACCAGGGCGAAGTAGAGCGCCACCAGGCCCACCAGCGCAGCCCCGACGGCGACGACCCGCGGCAGGCCCACCCACCGCCACGTGGCCAGCACGAGCGCGGCACCGAGTGCGACGACGACGGACGCCAGCCCCACGACGGTGCCCCAGTCCCGGTGACCCCCGCCCTTCATGGGATCAGTATGCGTTCGACCCGCCATCGAGCTCGTCGAGGAAGGTCGTGACGGTGTCGACGACCTGACGCAGCGTGCCGAGCGCGCGGTGCACGTCGGTGCCGTGCTCCAGAGCGTGATCGGCTCCGCTCAGCTCAAGCACCCTGGCTCCTGGCCCGATGTCCGCGTGGCTGTCCCAGAACTGGTCCGCCGTGCCGCCCACCACCAGCGAAGGGGCGGTGAGTCGGGCGACGGCCTCGGCGACTGCCGGCACGGTGAGGACGGGCGTGAGCCACACGCCAGGCAGACCTCGCTCCACGGCGTAGGGCAGGGCCGACCCGCCCAGCGACTTGGCCACCACGAGGTGCTGGCGTGCCGACACCTGGTCAAGCGCGCGGGCCGACTCCCGTGCCGCCTGATCGGGTGTCGCCCGGTCCCCGTGCTCCCAGCAGACCTCGCGCACCGACCAGCCCCGATGGACGAGGAGCATGACGCAGTAGCGCAGCAGCGGAAACCCGGGTGCGTACGCACGCCCGGGCAGGATCGTCGCGACGCGGCTCGGGTCCCCCGGGTGTTCCATCACGTGGCCGACTGTAGACGGCGCAGCCGCGTGAGAGGGTCGCCGTCATGTCGCAGTGGGAGCCCCTCGGGATTCCGTACACCGTCAGCTCCGCCGCATCGGAGGCGACGGTGGCCGCCGCACACCGCGGTGCCCTGACCGCCCTGCGCGGGCGCATCCGCGCGCTCTGCGTCGACGTCATCTGCGACGGAACCTGGCCGGACGAGGTCCGCTGGGCGGTCGACCGGCTCGAGGCCCGACGGCCCGCCAGGTGGTCCCGGTGGCGCCGGCGCTGGCTGGAGCCGAGCATCTCCGTCGACCTCGACCCGCGGGACGACGAGGACTTCGCCCTCGCCGTGGCCGTGGCGCCGTACACGATCTGCGGTACGGGCATCGACGGACGCGACCGGGTCGACTACGACGCCAACGACACCGGCACCAGCGCCTGGTTCGCGCTCACCGGGAGGAGCTCGCGGCCGCGGCCCAGTTCGTGGCGGCCCACCACGGCGACCCCCGGGGCCTCATCCCGTTCACGCGGGGCTGAGCCCTCGACGGGGCCGCGTCGGATCCTCCGTCGCGGACGATGCGGCAGGTATGCGCGGCTGGCTAGGTTCGCAGGAGCCGTGGCCCTTGCCCTGCGGGCCCGTGAGGAGGAGCGGATGCGTTCAGCACGAACAGGACGCGGCGTTCCCGCCGCTCTCGTAGCCGCCTTCCTGCTCGCCGTGCTCACGGCCTGCACTGCCGGCTCCACGACCAGCCAGTCGGCCTCCCCCACGTCGCCGACCAGCGCAGCGAGCGCCGCGTCGCCGACCCCGGCCACAGCGGCCGCGTGCGCCGACGCGGCCGCGCTGAAGGCCTCCCTGCAGGCACTGACCAAGGTGCAGCCCCTCCAGGACGGGCTCACGGCCGTGCGCGCGGCGCTCAACAACGTCAAGACCAGCCTGGACCAGGCGGAGAAGTCGGCCTCCGCCGCGTTGCAGCCCGCCGTCGCACAGGTCAAGTCGGCCCTTGCCCAGCTGGAGACGGCGACCAAGGGAGTGACCGTGGACAACCTGCCGGCGGCGGGTCCACGGATCTCCGGTGCGCTGTCGCAGGTGGCCTCCGCGACCTCGGCGCTGGTAGCCACGATCGCCCAGAGCTGCCCGGGCACATAGTGCGCACGCAGGCGGGTGCCGGCTCCCGGCACCCGCCCGCCGCGGCTGTCGGCTACACCCGCTTGAGGAAGTCGAGCACCCGCTCGGTCACCTGCGCCGAGGCGTCCGCGTCGTAGGACGTCAGCGAGCTGTCGATGAACAGGTGCCGGTCGCCCGGGTAGACGAACAGCTCCCCGTCCTCGACCTCCTTGACCAGCACCCGCGCGGCGTCGATGTCGCCCTCGCCGGCGAAGAACGGGTCGGCGTCCATCCCGTGGACCTGCACCGGCACCCCGGCCGGCCACGGCGTGCCGAACTCCGACGGCGGGACGCAGGCCTCCATGAGCACCGCGCCGCGGGCCCCGGGCCGGGTCTGCGTCAGCAGCTGTGCGGCCATGACGCCAAGAGAGACCCCGGCATACACGACCTCGGCGGGCAGGTCGTCCACGGCCTGGACCCCGCGCTCCTGGACGGTGTCGAAGCCAACCTTCTGCGCGTAGCCGATCCCCTCCTCCAGGGTCGGGAACGTGTGCCCGTCATACAGGTCGGGGGTGTGGACGGTGTGCCCGGCGTCCCGCAGCCGGTCGGCGAACGCCACGACCCCCTCGGTCAGTCCCTGCGCGTGGTGGAACAACACGACCTCAGCCATCGCTGCGGCTCTCCCCTCTGTGGCGGACGGCCACCGTGGCCGACCCCGATGTCATGGCCGGACAGGCTGCCGGCCACGAGGCGATGCTAGAGCCGCTTCCGGACGATCCCCGTCCTGAACCGACCGCACCTGCAGGCCGGGATCGCCTGGTCACCGGCGGGCGAGCTCCAGCTCCAGCATCCGGGCCAGGTCGGCGATCTCCCGGTCGACCTCGGCCTGCATGGCCGGGGTGAACTTCACGTCCTCGTGGACCGCGTTGACCCGCAGCATCCCCGCGCGCAGGTCGGCCGCGGCGTCGAGCTTCCCGACCAGCCGGTCGCCATACAGGATCGGCAGGGCCCAGTAGCCCCACCGGCGCTGGGCCACCGGTTTGTACATCTCCAGCTGGTAGTCGAACTCGAACAGCTCGGCCAGCCGCTTGCGGTCGACGACGAGGCGGTCCAGTGGCGACAGCAGCGCGGCCCGGCCCTCGAACGGCTGCCCCAGCTGGGCCGGGTCCACCCGCCAGGTGCCGCGCACCCCCTCCACCACGGCCGGCTCCCCCGCGTCCCCTGCGTCCAGGGCCTCCGCCGGGCACATCGGACCCTTGCTCCGGGCGATCCCCAGCGACGCCAGGCGCCGCTGGTCCCGCCGGCGGCGAGCCTCCTCGGCGGGCACGGCGGGGTCGTCGGGGTATACGCGGTCGGCCAGGTCCCACAGGCGTCCGAGGCCCTCGCGCGCGGCGACCGCCACCTCGCCCCGGCTCTCCATGAAGTCCAGCAGCCGCACCACGTTGCGGTTGTTGGCCCAGCCGGTCGAGCGCCACGGGACCAGGCAGGTGTCGGGCAGCTCCCGGGCCGGCATCGGCCCTTCGGAGCGCAGCAGCTCCAGGATGTCCCGACGGCACGCGCCGTTGGCCTCGACCCACTCCCGGATCCCGACCTGCCACTCCTTGAGTGGTCCGCGACCGGGCCAGTCCTGCATGTCGGCGCGGAACAGCGCGATGTCCTCCGCGGGGCGAAGGACCCCACGGAACTCCACGACGGACCCGGAGTCGAGCAGGGCGTCGAGGTCGGCGGGAGCGTAGGAGGAGCCGAGCCGGCTCCAGCAGACCAGGTCGGCGCTCGGCGCCACCGCCGCCGTCAGGTCGACCTGCACGAGACCGAGGTGGCGCACCACCGTGAGCAGGTCGGTCGGCCGCGCGGCGTCGAGGAGCTGGGCGCGCACGGCGATCCGGCGCGCGTCCAGGCGGGAGAGCGTGTGCACCACGCCCCCGACCGTAGACGGAGCGACTGGCTGACGGCCGCGGTTCGCCGGGTTCGGCGGCACCTCGCGCAGGTCAGGACAGGACGAGCCAGGTCCGGCCGTCGATGAGCTCACGGGCCGCGTCGAGGTGACCGGCGTGGACGGCGGTCTCGGTGAGCACGTGGAGGACGACCTCACGGGCGGTGTCGAGCCGCCAGCCACCGAAGAAGTCGGGCCACCACGCCGGCGGCGTGTCCAGCGACATCTCGGCGAGGAGGGCGTCGGCGCGCTCGGCCTGCGCGCGGTAGAGCGCGAACACCGACTCGGCCGACGTCTCCGGGCCCACCTGCCAGGCGTCCGCCGGGTTGCCCGTGACCTCGGCAATGGCGGCAGGGTCGCCGGCGAGCACGGCCTGGAACCAGAACCGCTCGTCGTCCAGGGCCAGGTGCCGCAGCAGCCCCAGGCAGCTCCACCCCGACGGCAGCACCGGCCGGCGCAGCGCCTCGTCGTCGAGGCCCTCGAGGATGCCCAGGACGTGGCGCCGCTGCGCGTTCAGGTGCGCCAGGAGCAGCTGGTGCTCGGCGCTGACATCTGTCGTGCTCACGTGGTCCTCCGGTGTCGTTGCGGGTGAAGGTGGTGCGGCTCAGGAGCCGATGCCCTGGGCGACTTCCCAGCTGTGCCCGTCGGGGTCGGTGAACGTGGCCGTGCGCATCCCCCACGGCTGGTCCACCGGGCCGGTCAACAGCGTCACGCCGCGCCGCTCCAGGTCGGCGCAGACGGCGTCGACGTCCTGCACCCACACGCTGAGCTGGAACCGCGACCCGGCCTCGGCGGGTGCGACCGACGCCGGGGCGACCAGACCTGAGGCGGCCGAATGGTGCAGCAGGTTGACCACGAGGTTGTCGAACTTCAGCGCGACCGAGACCTCGTCCTCGTAGACGACGGGCACGTCGAAGACCTCGCGGTAGAACGACTTTGCCGCTGGCACGTCCTCGACGAACAGGCTCATGGCACTGACCGTCCTCAGTGACTCGCTCACGACCATCCCCTTCCCCACCGCCGGCCGCTGCGGCCGGCGAGCTGCGCACGCCGTGTGCCCGCGCTCACCGCACCGTACCGGTGGCTCCGCCTCCGCCGCCGTGTCCACGCGCGGTTGGCGTCGAGGAGCTCCAGGACCTCGGCGGTGGCGCCGCATCCCGGCATACAGGAACTGCCGCGGGGCAGTCGACGGCGCGCGGGAAGGGGCTGCGGACCTAGCCCCGCGCGGGCAGCTCCTGGAGCACCCAGAGGTTGCCATCCGGGTCGCTGAACCGGACGAACTGCCCCCACGGCTGCACGTCGACCTCGCTGGCCTCGACGCCGCGCTCGAGCAGCTCGCGGCGGGTCGCCTCGGCGTCGTCGATGACGATCATGACCCCGCGCAGGCTGCCCGGCTCCATCTCGACGATGCCGGTGCCGATGACGATGGAGCAGGCCGACCCCGGTGGGGTGAGCTGCACGAACCGCACGGTCTCGTCGACCTGGTGGTCGTGGTCGGCGTGGAAGCCGACCTGCTCGACGTAGAACTTCTTGGCCCGGTCGACGTCGGTGACGGGCACGGGCACCACTTCGATCTTCCAGCTCATGACGTGCACGCTACGGGTGGCCACCGACAGGCCCGGGCCGTGCGGCGCGACCCGTCGCGGCAGACTTCAGGCGTGGACACCGACAGCACGATCGCGCTCGTCACCGGCGGCAGCCGCGGCATCGGCGCGCGGACCGCCCTGACCCTGGCCCGCCACGGGTGGGACGTCGCGATCTCCTACCGCGAGCGCGAAGCCGACGCCACGGCCGTGGTGGAGGCGTGCCGCGAGGCGGGAGCTCGGGCGGTCGCCGTCCGGGCCGACGTCGCCGTGGAGGCCGACCTGGTCGCGCTGTTCTGCGCGGTCGACGACCGGCTCGGCCGGCTCGATGCGCTGGTCAACAACGCCGGCATCGTCCCGCCGCTGCGGCGCGTCGAGGACTACACCGCCGCCCGGCTCGAACAGGTGCTCGCCGTGAACGTGGCCGGCCCGTTCCTCGCCGCGCGGGAGGCGGTGCGCCGGATGTCCACCGCACACGGTGGTCGCGGCGGGGTCATCGTCAACGTCTCCTCCCGCGCGGCGGCCCTCGGCGCGCCCGGGGAGTACGTCGACTACGCCGCCAGCAAGGCCGCCATCGACGCGATGACGATCGGCCTGGCCAGGGAGGTCGCCGGCGAGGGCATCCGCGTCGTCGGGGTCAGCCCGGGCCTGATCGACACCGGGATCCACGCCCCCGGACGGCTCGACCGTCTCGGTCACACCCCTCCCCTGGGCCGGCCCGGGACGCCGGCGGAGGTCGCCGACGCCATCGCGTGGCTGGTCTCGGACGAGGCGTCCTACGTCACCGGCAGCACCCTGGACATCAGCGGCGGCCGCTAGACCGACCACTCCCCCCTCCCCCCGCGTACCGGCGTGGCCGCGTGGCCGGCTACATCCGCTCGGTGAACCCTCCCCGCCAGTCCGGCGCGTCGAACGGTTGCGGGTAGTAGCGCGTCTCCCGGGCGATGCGGCCGTCGGCGTCGAGCTCGAAGACGGCCACCACCTGCCAGTGGTCCTCGCCGTACCGCCCGTCGGCCTCGGCCACCCACACCCGGCCGCACCCGACGACACGGCGCAGGGTGAACGCGGGGCCGCCACCGGGGAAGGACTCCTGCATCCGGCGCATGTCCTCGCGTCCACGGACGCGCTCGCCGGACTGCGGCATCTCCATGACGAAGTCCGGGCGCCGCAGCTCGTACTCCCGTTCCGGCGACAGCCCGCCGCCCTCGGCCAGCCCGAGCATCCGTTCCACCCCCTCGCGCATGGCGGCCGCGTCGTCCTCGGCCACAGCCCGCCGGAACAGGTCGCGCACATCCGTCTCGCCCATCGCCACTGCTCCTCCCGTCGCGCCGACCCTCGACGCTGCCACCGGGACGGGGCGGCCGCCTCCGCCGGAAGGAGCACTCACACCCGCGCCTCACCGGGCGTTCAACGGGCATGACCACCACCTTGGAGTTCCTCCCCGTCCCCGCCCCGGTGCTCGAGCGCATCCGGGCCACCGGCCGTGACGCCTTCGGCAACGCGGCGACGCCGCAGACGCGCGAGGCCGGCCTGCCCCTGCGCTGCTGCCTGCGGCTGTCCCGCGACGGCGAGCGCGTGCTGCTGGTCGCGCACCGTCCGTCCGAGCTGGGTGGCCCCTACGCCGAAGTCGGGCCGGTGTTCGTCCACGCCGAGGCGTGCGAGGGCTACCGGACACCCCACACGTTCCCCGCCGAGTTCCGCGACCGGCGTGCGGTCCTGCGCGCCTATGGCGCCGACGGGATGATGCTCGACGGCGTGCTGGCCGAGCCCGGGCAGAGCGAGCACCTGGTGGGCGAGCTCCTGGCCGACCCGCAGGTGGACCAGGTGCACGTGCGCAACGTCGTCGCCGGCTGCTGGAACTTCACCGTCCGCCGCGCCTCCGCCTGAGCGCCCGGCCGCCCCGCCGGCGCCCGCGGCGCACCCGCCGGGGCCCGCGGCGCACCCGCCGGGGCCCGCGGCGCACCCGCCGGACAAACCGGACATCGTGCCCCCTACGCTTCGGCGCACCACGGTGCCCCGGGCAGGTGGCCGGAAGGCCAAGCCGCACAGCCGCTTTCGCGGGCTGCACCGACGGCGCGCAGACCCGAGCGAGAGCAACGGCGCCCGCGCCCCGCCCGCCCGGCGCCGGTGACCCCGGAGCCAGAACTCGTGGAGACTCCCCGTGCTCGGCCACTCCCACGCGCTGTCCGGCCTCGCCGCCGGCGCCGCCACGCTGCCCTTCGCCCCCGTGCACACGGCCGCCCAGCAGACCGCGTGGGTCGCGGCGTGGGGAGGCTTCGCGATGCTGCCCGACCTCGACCAGCGCGGCGCGACGATCGGCCGGATGTGGGGCGGGTTCACCGAGGCCCTCGCGGGCGGCATCGCCACGGTCTCACGGGGCCACCGCAACGGCACCCACGACGCCATCATCGCGCCGGTCGTCTTCGGCGCCATCGCCTGGCTCGCCGGCCAGCACCCCGTGAGCTCGTTCGCGATGCTGGCATTCGCGATCGGGCTGGCGCTGCGGGCCTGCAACTTCGTCATCCCCGGCCGGGCCGAGAACACCGTCATGGGGAACCTCGCCATGTCCGGCCTCGGCGCGTGGTGGATCACCGCGTCCGGCCACTACACGCACATGTCAGCGCCCTGGCTGCCGGTCGCGGTGGCCGGCGGCGTGCTGGTGCACATCGCCGGGGACTGGCTCACCGTCGGCGGCATCCCGGTGCCGTTCACCTGGTTCGGCGGTCACGCCCAGCGCGTCGCCGGGCGCTTCTTCAAGACCGGATCGCCGGCGGAGCACTTCCTCGCGGCCCCGGCGTTCCTGGTCGCCACCGTCTACACCCTCTACCGCAACACCGGCGTGTATGCCGCCACCGCCTCCCTGCGCGCAGCAATCCGCGCGCTCGGGTGAGCCCGCGGCGCACGAGCACGGCACCGGCCCGCGCCACGGCAGGGTGGGCGCGGGCCGGGAGCCGGGGGCTCAGACGGATCGGCGTGCGGAGCGCAGCACCGCGAGGGAGAGCAGGAGCAGCAGGCCCTCCACCCCGAGGCTGATCAGGCCGAGCGGCTCGGACCAGTTGCCCCGGTCGTCGGTGTAGGCCGGCAGGCCGGGGCCGCGTGAGAGCACGTAGCCGACGAGCGGGCCGAGGGCGACGCCGACGGCCACGAACCACCCGGTGACCCGCTGGCGGCCCGGGGCGAAGAGCAGGGCGGCGGCGACGAGGACCGCGACCAGCTCCAGGACGTAGTAGCCGATGCCCACGTAGGTGGGGGTCTTGGAGCCGGGGAAGCCGCCCTGGTCGGTGACGTGGATCCAGCCGACCCCCAGCGAGAGGGCGGCGCCGGCGAGGCGCAGGGGCAGGGAGGCCGCCGCACCGGTGGCGGTGACCTCCGGCGTGGTGGTCTGGGCATGGGGTCGGACGTCGGTCTGCGGCGTCTGGCTCGACATGAGACAAGCTCCTTCCGGGTGGTCAGGTCAACCACCGTGCCGCCGCTTTCTCGGACGAACCTCGGAAGGCCTACGGCCGCTCCCCCGCGTGCGCGGGCGACCCGAACCGGGCGACGCAGTGCCACACCCGCTTGAGCGTCTGCGGGTCGTAGCGCCCCGCCGCGACCGCCTTCCCGACCACCCACCCGTCCAGGACCCCGTCCCGCGCGATGGCCACGCCCGCCTCGACGACCTCCGGGCCGCGGTAATCCGGGTGGCGCTGCAGCTCGGCCACGGTCAGGCGCCAGCCGGGGTGCCACTCCACCGGGCAGGGCAGCGCCCGTGCCTGCGCCTCGACAGCGGTGCCCCGGTAGCAGGGGTCGAGCACCAGCGCCTCGACGTCGCGGTCGAGCCGGACCGGACCGTGCACCTGGGCCTCGACGTAGTCGTCGAGCAGCTCCGGCTCCCCCGGCCTGGCCCGCGCCAGCAGCCCCGCTCGCCTGGCCACACCGAAGTGGGTCGGCTCGAAGACGCTGTCGGGGTGGCAGAACGTCGAGCGCGCCAGCGCCTGCGCGGTGAGCCGCACGTGCGCCGAGCCGAAGCGCGGCGCCGCGCCGCCGGGCCGTCGCCACAGGTTCAGCGCGCCGTAGACCGGGCGCTCGGCCGGGTGGGCGCCGTCGTACGCGCCCCCGAAGATCCGGCTCTCCCAGCGCCAGCGGTCGCCGCCGGGGTGGGCCGTGAGCCCACCGTTGCTCGTCCCGGTGACGAACTGCGAGTGGTAGCAACCGTCCTCGCCCATCGCAACCAGGATCGGCCGGCCCGACGTCACCCGGTCCGGGTGGAAGTTCAGCGTCACCCGCAGGTCGCCGTCGACGGGCGGGCCTGAGGACAACGCCGCGACGTGGTCCAGGGCCCGCGCCTGCGCCGGGGTGTCAGCCACGGTCGGCCCGTCCGAGGATCGGGGTCTGCTCGACGACGTAGAAGCCGGCGAGCACGGCATACAGGAGCAGCATGAGCGGCGCGGAGACGAGGCCGACCAGCACGATCAGGGGGTAGACGAGCGTGCCCAGCCCGAAGCGGCGCACGGCGCGGCGGCCGGTGGCCGGGTCGACCGGCTCGTGCATCAGCTGGTGGCGCACCAGGTGCGCGAGGATCACGGTGAAGCTCACGGCCATGCCCTCCATGGAGATGCCGTACAGGAGCACCGCCACCCGCGCGTCCGCGCCGCCCTCGCGCAGGTAGGCGGCGAGCGTCGACGTGGTGAACGGGATCGTCGTGACGAACAGCAGCAGCACCAGGTTGACGAACAGCAGCACCCGGTCGACGCGGGCCACGAGCGCCATGAGGGCGTGGTGGTTGACCCAGATGATCCCGATGATGAAGAAGCTGACGGCGTAGGCCGCGAACGAGGGCCACTCCGAGACGAGCTGGTGCGCCAGCGACGACCCGGCCTCCGGCGAGGCGTGCAGGTCCAGCACGAGCAGCGTGATGGCGACCGCCATGACCCCGTCGCTGAATGCCTCCAGCCGACCTGTGCCCATCCCAGCCCTCCCGTCGCGGCGGCGCGTGCGGTGGCGCCGGCAGCCAGTCTGCCCGGAGGCGGCCGGCCACGGCCTCTGAGAAGGTTCTGAGAAACCACCGGCACCATCCGGCGGACCGTCTGCGACAAGGAGCTTGTGCGTGTTCGACACCGTGTTCGGCCTGCCTGTCCACCCGCTCGTGGTGCACGCCACCGTCGTCCTGGTGCCCGCTGCCGCCGTGGCCGTCGCCCTGGCCGCGCTCTGGCCGGCGTTCCGGCGGCGGGCCGGTGTCGTGCCCCTGGCGCTGAGCCTCGTGGCCCTGGTGCTCGTGCCGCTGAGCACGCAGTCCGGCGAGGCCCTCGAGCGCCGGGTCGACCACTCCGCCACGCTCGAGCGGCACACCGAGCTCGCCGACGGGCTGCTGCCGTGGGTGGCCCTGCTCGTGGTGGCCGCCGCCGCGCTGTACTGGCACCACCGCCGCAGCGCGGGCAGCAACACCGTGCCGCGGCTGCTGGTCGTGGCCGGCATCGCCCTGGGTCTGGTCGGCGCCGCCGGCACGACGTTCCAGGTCATCCGGATCGGGCACACCGGCGCCGAGGCTGCGTGGTCCGACGTGGCCAAGGCGGCGCCCCGGACCGGTGGCGACGAGGGCAAGTAGGCCCCCGTCGTGACACGCTGACCTCGTGAGCGGCACCGACCCCAGCGTGCTCGTCGTCGAGGACGACGACGAGCTCGGCGGCCTGCTCGAGCGGCTGCTGCGCAGCGAGGGGTATGCCGTACAGCGGGTGCGCGACGGCCAGGGCGGGCTGCACGCCCTGCTCACCTCCGAGTTCGACGTCGCGATCCTGGACCGCGGGCTGCCCGACGGGGACGGCCTGGACACCCTCGAACGGCTGCGCCGCGTCGGCAACCGGACCCCGGTGCTGGTGCTGACCGCTTACGGCACCGTGCATGACCGCGTGGCCGGGCTGGATGCCGGCGCCGAGGACTACGTGGTCAAGCCGGTCGAGGCCGAGGAGCTGCTTGCCCGGCTGCGCGCGCTGCGCCGGCGTCACCAGGAGTCCGCCGACCTGGTCCCGCTGGGTCAGGGGTGGCTGGACGTCGAGGGGTGCGCGGCCCGGCGCCCCGACGGCACCGTGGTCCCGCTGTCCCGCACCGAGCGCGACCTGCTCGCCGCGCTGGCCTCCCGGCCGACGCGGGTGTTCAGCCGCGAGGAGCTGCGCGAGCGGGCGTTCGCGGACGCGGAGAGCTCGGGAGCCGTGGACACGTACGTCTACTACCTGCGCAAGAAGCTCGGCACGGCGGTCGTGCGCACCGTGCGGTCCGTGGGCTACCGCGCCGGGGAGATCGAGTGACCGCGACGACCGGTCGGGCGCGGACGCCGTGACCCGCGGGTGGCCCGCCCTGCGCGCCGCACCCGGGGACGACCCGGCCCTGGCCCGCGCCCGCAGGCAGGTGGCGGCGATGGTGGCAGGGGCCGTGCTCCTCGGCGTCCTGCTGGCCAGCGCGGTGACCTGGGTCGCGGTCGTGCGCTCCCGCGACGTGGCGGCGGACCAGGCGCTGGCCAGTGCCGCGGCGCACGCCGACGACGCCCAGGACCCGCCCCCGGACGTCTGGCTGTTCATCCGCGAGCCCTCCGGCGAGCTCAAGTCCACGCCCGGCGCCCCCGAGGGCCTGCCGCTGGCCACGGTCATGGACCGGGTCGGCCCCGGTCACCCGGACCAGCGGGAGGTCTCGATCGGCGGCACCGAGATGCTCGTGCGCACCGTGTCCCGCGGGGGCGCGGTGGTGCAGGCGGTCGAGGACCTCAGCGGGCGCGAGGCCGAGCGCCACCGCCTGGCGGGCGCACTGCTGCTCGCCCTCGTCGTCGGGGTGGGCCTGGCCCTGGTGTCCGGTACGGCATTGGCGCGGTGGGCCACCCGGCCCCTGGCCGACGCCCTCGCCCGTCAGCGACGCTTCGTCGCCGACGCCAGCCACGAGCTGCGCACACCGCTGTCCCGCCTGGCCATGCGGGCCGAGCTGCTCACCCGCGAGCTCGCCTCCGGGCCGGCCGGGCCGCGCGAGGACGCCGAGCAGCTCCTCGGCGACGCGCGCACCATGGCCGAGGTGCTCAACGACCTGCTCCTGTCGGCGCAGCTGCGCGCGCACCCCGGCGGCGGGGTCGACATCGACGTGGCCTCCCTGGTCCAGGACGTGGTGGCCGCCGACGAGCTCCGCGCCGAGCGCGGTGGCATCGCGCTGAGTGCCGCAACCGGGGCGGGCGCCGCCGCGCCGGCCGTCGTGCACGGCAGCCCGCCGGCGCTGCGGCGGGCCGTGTCGGCCCTGGTGGACAACGCCCTGGCGCACACCCCGCCCGGAGGCAGCGTCCGGGTGCAGGTCTCGGTGGTTCACGACCGCGTCGTCCTCGAGGTGTCCGACACGGGCGAGGGGCTGGACCCCGAACGGATCGAGGAGCTGATGCAGCCGTTCAGCCGCGGGCACGACGACCGGCGACGGTTCGGGCTGGGCCTGGCGCTGGTGCGCGAGGTGCTCGAGGCACACGGGGGCACGCTGTCCGCGCGCGGGGCCCCCGGCGTCGGCGCGACCTGGACGGTCAGGCTCCCGGCGAGCCACCGGGGACGACACACAGCTGGTTCCCCTCCGGGTCGCTGACCACCGTCCACCGCTGCTCGTCCCGCACGTGCCGGCCGCCGAGCTGCCCGAGCTGCCGAACGAGGTCCGGACCCCCGGAGACGTCGACGTGCAGCCGGTTGCCCGGCGGGTCCAGCGCCTCCACCGGGGTCACCCACACCTGGGGGTGTCCCTCGCCGTGCAACAGCACCGACTCCAGGTGGCCCAGTGAGCGGGAGGCCAGCTTGTCCGCGTCCTCCTCCACCGGCTGCAGGCCGAGCGCCGCGGACCAGAACGGCGCCATGACGTAGGGGTCGTGGCAGAAGACGACGATCGAGTGCAGCCCGCTCATGTGCCCGACGGTAGCGGCCGGCCCGTCCATCCACCGGGCCCTGCGTCCGCATGTCGAGAACCTCCAGCGCACAGGAATAGCCGGGTGGGGTCGGCGTCGTTGACCAGACCATGCGCCCCGTCGGTCAGCCCCGCTTCCCCCGCGTCGTCGACGACGTCACCGTCCGCCTCATTGCCGGCGTCGTGCTGGTCCTGGGCCTGGTCGCCCTGGCCGCCCACCAGTGGTGGCTCTACGCCGTGCTGGCCGTCGACTTCATCCTGCGCGCCGCGCTCGGCCCGCAGGCCAGTCCCGTCGCCCGGTTCGTGCAGGCCGTGGTCCGGCCGCGCGTGCGCGCCGCGAGGCGCCCGACCGCCGGCCCGCCGAAGCGGTTCGCCGCCACCATCGGCGCGGTGATGACCACCGCCGCCTCAGTGCTGTGGCTGACCGGGACCGCCGCGCCCGTGGTCGTCGCGATCGGCGTCGTGATGGTCGTCTTCCCGGCGCTGGAGTCGCTGCTCGGCTTCTGCGTCGGCTGCGTGCTCTTCGGCGGCCTGATGAAGCTCGGTGTCGTGCCCGAGGAGATCTGCCTCGAGTGCGCGGACATCAGCCTGCGCCGCACCGCGACGACGTCCTCCTGAGCGGTCCGACCGCAGCAGGGGGGCCAGCGCCAGCAGCGCCAGCATGCCTCCCTCGGAACCGGGTGCGTCCGGCCGGGCGGTCACGTCAACCCCGCCAGATCAGGACGACGGCCCGGTCGTCGGTCTCGCCGGCCCGGGCCGTGGCGCAGATGCGGTCCGCTCCCCCGGTGAACCCGTGCGAGACCAGCTGCTCGGCGGTGCCGAGCATCCGGTCGATGCCGACGGTCAGGTCCCGGGTGCGCGTCTCGATCACCCCGTCGGTGTAGAGCAGGAGCGCGTCGCCGCGCTCGAGCCGTCCACCGCTGCGGGGAAAGGACGTGCTGTCCATGACCCCGAGCAGCGGCCCGCCGGGGTCGTCCATCAGCTGCCAGCGCCCCGACCCGGCGGAGAACTTCGCCGCCGGGGGGTGCCCGGCGCCGCCCACGCAGAAGTCGCCGGTCTCCAGGTCGAGGGCGACGTGGATCGCCGTGGCGAAGCCCTCACTCCAGTCCTGACGCAGCAGGTAGCTGTTGGCCGCCGGGAGGAAGTCCTCCGGCGGCATGGCGCCGAGCAGACCGCCGAGCGCGCCCGAGAGCAGCAGCGCCTTGGTGCCGGCGTTGACACCCTTGCCCGAGACGTCGACGAGCGTCACCTCGAGCCGGCTGCCGTCGTGGGAGCGGTTGGCGACGATGAAGTCGCCGGAGAACGCGTGCCCGTACGCCGACTCCAGGGCGGTCTCGGCGTGCCAGGGGTGCGGCAGGTCGGGCAGCTCGCCGTGGGCTCGTAGCCGGTCGCGCAGGTCGACCAGCATCGACTCGCCGAGCGTGCCCTGCACCCCGAGCCGGGCGCGGGACTGGGCCAGCCACAGCATCGAGGCAGCGACGACGACCAGCACCACCCCGGAACCGGCGTACGAGCTCTTGGTGGCCGCGACCTCCCACCCGGACCACGCGAAACCCAGCACGATCGCGCCGTAGACCACCGCGACCCAGCGGGGAGTCAGGAAGAGACCGGCGAGCACCGCGATCGGCGCGAAGACCGCCCACGGCACACCGACGGGGAACTGCACCAGGGCCCAGGTGACCAGCCCGGTCGCCGCGATGAGCGCGAAGCCGGTCGCGACGGTCAGCCAACGGCTGAGGTGCGAGAACCGCCGGGCCAGGCGGGCCAGCGCGGTACGGCGGTGGCGGCGGCGCACGAGTGTCTCGACCTGCGTCGTCACAGGGGAAACCTAGTCAGGTCCGAGCGCACCTGGGTCACCTTTACCCATTCATGGCGCGTCTCTGGCCTGCGGATGACCGGGCTCAGCCTTCGGAGGCCGTGGTGGGCGGCAGCTCGCCCTTGTGCTCGTAGCGCCAGATCATCGCCAGCCGCCGCTTGTGCCGCTCGTCGCCGCTGAAGTGGGTGGTGAGGAAGACCTCGACCATCTCCTTGGCTTCCTCGACGGTGTTGATCCGCGCCCCGATCGAGATCACCTGCGCGTTGTTGTGCTCGCGGGCCAGGCGCGCGGTCTCGACGCTGTGGGCCAGGGCAGCGCGGATGTCGCGGACCTTGTTGGCCGCCATCTGCTCTCCGTTGCCGGAGCCGCCCAGGACGACGCCGAAGGACCCGTGCTCACCCGCCACGCCCTCCGCCGCGCGCAGCACCGCCACGGGGTAGTCGTCGTCGGCGTCGTAGTAGTCCGGGCCGTGGTCGACGACGTCGTAGCCCTTCGACTGCAGGAAGGTCACGAGCTCGCACTTGAGCTCGTATGCCGCGTGGTCGCCGCCGATGTGAACGCGCATCTCTGGGGGCTCCTTGGGTCGGGGGTAGGGACGGTCAGTCGAAGATGGGGCCGACGGTGCGGGTGCGCTTCAGCTCGAAGAAGCCGGGCGTGCCCGCGACGAGGAGACAACCGTCCCAGAGCCGGCCGGCCGCGTCACCCTTCGGGGCGGGGGAGACGACGGGACCGAAGAACGCCACGCCGTCGACGGCGATGACCGGGGTGCCGACCTCGTCGCCGACGAGGCCGATGCCACGCTCGTGGCTGGCCCGCAGCTCCTCGTCGACGTCGGGCAGTGTGGCGAAGCGGGCGAGGTCCTCGGGCAGGCCGACCTCGGCCAGCGCCGGCGCGAGGACCTTGGTGTAGTCCTTCTCCCCGCCGAGGTGGATGCGGGTGCCCATCGCGTCATACAGGGGCTTGATGACCTTGTCGCCGTGCTCACGGGCGGCAGCGATGATGACGCGGACCGGGCCCCAGGCGCGGTCCATCATCTCGCGGTAGGCCTCGGGCAGGTCTCGGCCCTCGTTGAGCACGGCCAGGCTCATCACCGACCAGGTCACGTCGACCTCGCGGACCTGCTCGACCTCCAGCAGCCAGCGGGAGGTCATCCACGCCCACGGGCAGATCGGGTCGAACCACATCTCGGCCTGGGTGCGTGTCGCGTGAGTCACGAGGGCCATCCTGCCAGCCGCGGCCGGCCTGTCGTATTCGGGTGACCTTGCGCACGCCCCGTGCGAGGATGACCCGACCCAAGCCCTTTCCCGTAGGAGCAGACACCCGTGCCCGGAAAGAACCTCACCCGTGACGAGGCGCGCGACCGCGCAGCCCTCCTGTCCGTCGCGGCCTACGACGTCGCCCTGGACCTGACCACCGGTCCGACGAACTTCCGCACCCGCACGACCGTGACCTTCGAGGCCACGACCCCGGGCGCCGAGACGTTCATCGACCTCATCGCGGCCTCGGTCCAGGAGATCACCCTCAACGGCGAGTCCCTCGACCCGGCCACCCACTTCGACGGCGTGCGCGTGCGCGTCCCGAACGTGCAGGCCAGCAACGTGCTGACGATCGACGCCACGGGCGTCTACATGAACACCGGCGAGGGCCTGCACCGCTTCGTCGACCCGGTCGACGACGAGGTCTACCTCTACACCCAGTTCGAGGTCGCCGACTCGCGCCGGATGTACGCCGTGTTCGAGCAGCCCGACCTGAAGGCCACCTACGCCTTCACGGTCACCGCCCCGGCGCACTGGCAGGTCGTGTCCAACTCCCCCACCCCGGAGCCGACCCCGGCCGGGGAGTTCCAGGACGAGGCCGGCGCCGCCGTCGCCAAGGCGACCTGGGCCTTCTCCCCCACGCCGCGCATCTCCTCCTACATCACCGCGCTCATCGCCGGCCCCTACGACGTGGTCCGTGACGAGGTGCAGACGCGCAAGGGCGTCGTCCCGATGGGCGTGTTCTGCCGCAAGTCGCTGACCCCGCACCTGGACGCCGAGAACGTCTTCGACTGCACCAAGCGCGGGTTCGCGTTCTTCGAGAACGAGTTCGACTGCGAGTACCCGTTCGAGAAGTACGACCAGGTCTTCACGCCCGAGTACAACATGGGCGCGATGGAGAACGCCGGCGCCGTCACGTTCAACGAGATCTACGTCTTCCGCGCCAAGGTCACCGAGGCGATCATCGAGCGCCGCGCCCTGACGATCCTGCACGAGCTGGCGCACATGTGGTTCGGCAACCTCGTCACGATGCAGTGGTGGGACGACCTGTGGCTCAACGAGTCCTTCGCCGAGTGGGCCTCCACCACCTGCCAGGCCGAGGCGACCCAGTGGGAGACCGCCTGGACCACGTTCGGCACCGCCGAGAAGGCGTGGGCCTACCGCCAGGACCAGCTCTCCTCGACCCACCCGATCGTCGCCGACATCCGCGACCTGGCCGACGTCGAGGTCAACTTCGACGGCATCACCTACGCCAAGGGCGCCTCGGTGCTCAAGCAGCTGGTGGCCTACGTCGGGCGCGAGCCGTTCGTGGCCGGCCTGCGCAGCTACTTCGCCAAGCACGCCTGGGGCAACACCCAGCTGGCCGACCTGCTCGGCGAGCTGGAGCAGACCTCCGGGCGCGACCTGTCCACCTGGTCCAAGCTGTGGCTGGAGACCGCAGGCGTCAACACGCTGACCCCCGAGGTGTCCGTCGACGAGGGCGGCGTCTACACCGCGGCGGCCATCCGCCAGAGCGCCGCCGCCGACTTCGCCACGCTGCGCCCCCACCGCCTGGCCGTGGGCCTCTACGAGGTGCAGGGCGAGGAGCTGGTCCGGGTGGCCCGCCACGAGCTCGACGTCGACGGCGAGCTCACCGAGCTGCCGATGCTCGTCGGCCAGAAGCAGCCCGACCTGCTCCTGGTCAACGACGACGACCTGGCCTACGCCAAGATCCGCCTCGACGAGCGCTCCCTGGCCACCGCCATCGCCCACCCGCGTGGCTTCGCCAGCAGCCTGCCGCGCGCGCTGGTGCTCGGCGCCGCGTGGGACATGACCCGCGACGCGGAGATGTCCGGCCGCGACTTCATCGACATGGTCCTGGCGGCCCTGCCCGGCGAGACCGACTCCACACTGCTGCGGGTCCTGCTCCAGCAGATGACCACCACCGCGACGCTGTATGTCGCGCCGCAGCACCGTGCGGAGGTCGCCGCCGGGGTGGTCAACCGCCTGCGCAGCCTCCTCGAGGCGGCCGAGCCGGGCAGCGACGCCCAGCTCCAGCTCGCCACGGCCTACGCGTCCTTCGCGCAGGCCGAGGCGGATGTGGCCTTCGTGCGCGGCCTCTACGAGGGCAGCGCGAGCATCGCCGGCCTCGCCGTCGACACCGAGATGCGCTGGACCCTGCTCACCTCCCTGGCGGCGGCCGACGCCGCCACCGAGGCCGAGGTCGAGGCCGAACGCACCCGCGACAACACGGCCACCGGCCGCGAGCGGGCGGCCAAGGCCCTGGCCTCGATCCCCCGCGCTGAGCTCAAGGCCGACGCGTGGCGCCAGGCGGTCCTCGAGGACGGCCTGCCCAACCAGATGGTCGAGTCGATCGGCCTCGGCTTCGCCAAGGCCCACGACCCGGCCGTGCTCGCACCGTTCGTGGAGCAGTACCACGCGATGCTGCTCGACGTCTGGGGCTCGCGCACCCACGCCATCGCCGAGGCGATCATCGAGACGTTCTACCCGCACGTCCTCGCCAACGCCGAGCTGCACGACGCCACGCAGGCCTGGCTCGACGCCCACGCCGACGCGGCACCGGCTTTGCGCCGTCTCGTGGCGGAGAACCGCGACGCGATCGCGCGGGCGCTGCGCGCCCAGGAGCGCGACGCGCGCGCCTGAGCCACCCGGCATACGACAGGAGGGGCGGGGACCGACGCGGTCCCCGCCCCTCCTGCTGTCGGTGCGGGCCTCAGCGCTGGGCGACGCAGCGGGCCAGGCGCCGGGCCCAGCGGGAGGCCATGAGGTCCTCCAGCAGCACCGGCTTGCCGTTGCCGTCGGCCAGCGGGAGCCGCCAGTTGGGGTACTCCTCGTCGGTGCCGGGCTGGTTCATCGCGCGGCGGTCGCCGGTCATGTCCGGCACGGCGACCCCGATCAGCCGCGCGGGCGTCCACGACAGGAACCGGTGCAGCGCCTCGATGACCTCGTGCTGGCTGCCACCCTCGCGCAGCAGGCCCCGCTCGCGCAGCACCTGCAGCACCTCCTCGCGGGCGGCCTCGTCTGCGGCACGCTCCTCCTCCACCGGCCGGGTGAGCAGGCCCAGGCTCTCGCGCAGGTCGATGTGCTCCCCGGCGAGGTAGCCGGCGGTCGGCGGCAGGTCGTGCGTGGTGACGGTGGCCAGGCACAGCTCGCGGTAGCGCTCGGCGGGCAGGGGCGCCCCACCCTCGTCCTTCTCGAACCACAGGATCGAGGTGCCGAGGATGCCGCGCTCCTTGAGGTAGTCCCGGGCCCAGGGCTCGACGACGCCGAGGTCCTCCCCCACGACCAGCGCACCGGCCCGGTGCGCCTCCAGCGCGAGGATGCCCACCAGCGCCTCGTGGTCGTAGCGCACGTAGGTGCCCTCGCTGGGGGCCTTGCCGGCCGGGACCCACCACAGCCGGAAGAGCCCGATCACGTGGTCGACGCGGATGCCACCCGCGTGCCGCAGCACGGTGCGGAGCATGTCGCGGTAGGGCGCGTAGGCCAGCTCCTCGAGCCGGTCCGGGCGCCAGGGCGGCTGGCTCCAGTCCTGGCCCATCTGGTTGTACTGGTCCGGCGGCGCGCCGACGGTGACGTCCCGGGCGAGGGCGTCAGCCAGCCCCCACGCGTCCGCGCCCTCGGGGTGGACGCCCACGGCCAGGTCGTGCACCACGCCCAGGGCCATCCCGGCCTCCCGCGCGTCGTGCTGCACCTGGTCGAGCTGCTGGTCGACGACCCACTGCAGCCAGCAGTGGAACTGCACGTCCTCGGCGATGTCGTGGTGCATCCGGGCCACGCCCTCGCCGCGCGGGTCGTGCAGCTCCTCGGGCCACCGGGTCCAGGGCAGGCCGAGCTTGTCGGCCAGGGCGCACCAGGTGGCGAAGTCGACCAGCCCCTGGCCCTCGCGCTCGCAGAAGGCCACGAAGGCCCGCTCGCGGCGGGCCGAGCGGGGCTGGTGGAAGACGTGCCGCAACGCGACCAGCTTGTGCTCCCAGGCGGCGTCCCGGTCGATGACGTCGGACTCGTTGAGCGCCCGGGCGTCGTCGCCGTGCCACTCCAGGAACTGCCGCTCCGCCGCCGACATGTAGGCGACCTCGGGGATGTCCTCGACGCGGATGTAGATCGGGTTGACGAACCGGCGGGTGGTGGGCAGGTAGGGCGAGGGCTCCATCGGGGGCACCGGCTCGGCCGCATGCAGCGGGTTGACCAGGACGAAGTCGGCGCCGAGGTCGGCTGCGGCCCACGCGGCCATGTCGCCGAGGTCACCGAGGTCCCCGACGCCCCAGGACCGCCGGGACCGCACGGAGTACAGCTGGGTCATCAGGCCCCAGGCGCGCTGGTCCTCCGCGAGCGCGGGGGGCAGCGTGAGCCGGGCCGGGGTGACGACCACCGGCGTGGTGACGGTGCCGCCCTCGAGGCGGGCGTGCAGCGTGTGCCAGCCCAGCGGCAGGTCCCCGGGCAGCTCGAACGTGGCTTCCCCCACGGCCCGCCCGTCGACCGGCCGCGGCTCAACCCAGCGGTCGACCTGCCGCACCTCGCGACGGCCCCCGCCTTCGAGGGTGATCCACACCTGGACCAACGCCCCGTCGTCGAGGTGGACCGGCACCCACGGCGTCCAGCCCTGCCGGCACACCACGACCGGCGGCAGCACCTGCCGCCAGGACCGCAGCTCGACCGCCTCCAGCGCCGCCCGCGCCCGGTCCGCGGTCGAGGCGTCGACACCCAGCGCGGCCAGGACCGTGACGATGGTCGGCTCGCTGACGACCACGTGGTTGCCCTGCCAGTCCCAGTACTCCGTGGCGACGCCGTGGGCGCGCGCCAACTCGCTCAGCTCCGGCGACGGTGCGGGAGTGCTCACGGGTCCCCTTCCTGTGAGATGTGTCGCGGGGCCACCACTCTTTCACGAGTGGCGATTCGGCACTCGGCATTCCCCTTCGCAAGGATGGGGCCATGGTGTTGGCGAACGAAATCCTCAAGCAGCTCGACTCCCTGACGTGGAGGGGCTTCTGGGAATGGCTCTCCGGCACACCACTGAAGGTGCTGGTCACGATCCTCGCCGGCCTCGTCGCGCGATGGCTGGTCCACCGCTTCATCGCGCGGCTCCTGCGCAGCGGTGCCGTGAAGACGTCCCCTCGCCCGGACGACGCCGTCCCGCGGCGCAAGGTCAAGGTCCTCGCCCACGCCACGGGCGTCGTGCGCGAGCGCCAGCGCATCGCCACGCTGGGCACGCTGCTGCGCAGCGTCGCCACCGTGCTGATCTTCGTCGTCACCCTGCTGACGGTGATGCAGGAGATCGACATGCCGATCCAGGGTCTGCTGACCTCGGCCGGCGTCACCGGCGTGGCCCTCGCCTTCGGCGCGCAGAGCCTGGTCAAGGACTTCATCACCGGCATCTTCATGATCGCCGAGGACCAGTACGGCGTCGGCGACATCGTCGACACGGGCGAGGTGATCGGCGAGGTCGAGGACGTCACCCTGCGCATCACGCGGGTGCGCGACTTCAACGGGGTCATCTGGTACGTCCGCAACGGCGAGATCATCCGGGTCGGCAACCGCTCGCAGGGCTGGTCCACGGCGCTGGTGGACGTCCCGGTCCCCTACGACGAGGACCTCGACAAGGTCCTCCCGCTGATCCGCGAGGCCGTCCACGGGCTGACCGAGGACGACGCCTGGGCCCGGCGCGTGCTGGCCGAGCCCGAGGTCGTCGGCGTGGAGTCGATGACCGGAGGGGTCGTCACGGTGCGCATCGTCGCCAAGTGCGCGGCGAACGAGAACGTCCCCGTATCGCGCGAGCTGCGCGAGCGGGTCAAGGCCAACCTCGACCGGGCCGGGGTCCGCGCGCCGCAGGTGCTGCCGCCCTACGGCGCAGGCGCCCTGCGTAGCTGAGGTCCTTTGCAGGAACCTGCAACGGCGGCGCGGAACCCCTGCGGTTCCGGGCCGCCGGCGTCGTGATGGTCCACACTCGGGATCTCCCGCCCGGCGGGGGCAACCTTTGTCGAGGTCCAGGGGGTCGCAGGAGCATGAGGGGATCACCACCGGAGGGGTTCGTCGACTTCGTCGTCGCCCGTGGGCCGGCCCTGCACCGCACGGCAGTACTGCTCACCCGCCAGCACGCCTCCGCCGAGGACCTCGTCCAGACCGCCCTGGCCAAGGCCTGGCGGTCCTGGGGGCGCATCGAGGGGGACCGCGAGGCCTATGTCCGCCGGATCATCGTCAACGAGTTCGCCTCCGGCTGGCGGCGGCGCTGGCGGGGTGAGGTCCCCACCGCGGACCTGCCGGAGGCCGCCGGAGCCGGGCACGACGACCAGGTCACGCTGCGCGCGTCCCTGGTGGCCGCCCTCGCGACCCTGCCACCGCGGCAGCGCGCGGTCATCGTGCTGCGCTTCTTCCACGACCTCACCGAGGCCCAGACCGCCGACACGCTTGGCATCACGGTCGGCACGGTGAAGTCCCAGACCGCCAAGGCCCTGGCGTCGCTGCGGGTGTCCGAGCCGCTGCGCGAGCCGGCCGCACCCGTCGACGCCTCGCGGAAGGGGTGGACCCGATGAACCCGACCCTGGACGACCTGCGCGACGTCCTGCAGGACGAGGCCGCCGCGTCACCGACCCCCTCCCCCGACGCCCTCGTCGCCGGCGCCACCGCCCGGGTGCAGGCGGCCCGCCGGCGCCGCGCCGTCCTCGCCGGCGCGGCGGCGGTGCTGGTCCTGGCCGGTGGGGTGCTCGCCGGCACCCACGCCGGACGCAAGAGCTCGGAGCCGGCTCGCACCGGCCCGTTCCGCGTGGTCGAGGCCGGAACTGATTTCCCGGAGTACAGCGCGGGGTTCAAGAGACTGGTCGTCGTGTCCGCGCCTGCACTGGAGCGGCTCCGGGGGACGATCACCGTCCCGACCACGCCCGGGCGGACGCTGAACGTGCGGATGCAGTGCCGCCCCGAGACGATCACGGACTTCGACCAGCGGGTCGGAGCGAAGGTGACCGGCCCCTCCGGTCTGACGGCCAAGCCCCCGTGCGGCTTCACGACCACGGCACTCGAGTCGGGTGTGCTCGGGACCTCCCAGGGCACCAGCACGCCGCTCGACCTGGACGTCTTCGTCAACCATGCCGAGCTCACACCCGGCGCCGGGCCCTCGTTCGCCGGCGCCACCATCACGCTCGGGGTCTACGAGTCCGTGCCGTGGTCGGCCTACCGGCTGCCGCCCCGCCCCGCCGGCCTGGAGAAGAGCCTGGACTACTCGTGGACCGCACCGGCGGACCGCAAGGCCCTCGTCGTGGGGCCGGCTGCCGGCGAGGACCCCAACACGCCGCGGGGAGCGACGATCCTCGGGGACCAGCCGGGGCGCTACGTGACCGTCGAGGGCCGCGGGCCGGGTCGCCTCAAGGTGACCATCAACGGCAAGCCCTTCGACGGGGGCACCCCCGCTGGTCCACTTCGCGACGACGAGGGCTGGCTGGAGTTCTTCGACTTCGTCCACGTCGGCGCCACGATGGAGACGGCGGCCTTCACCCAGGGCGCCGCCCCGTCCGGAAAGCTGCAAATCGTGGTGACGCCCGAGGGGTTCGCGGGCGCGGACTGGCGCGTGGTGGTCGGCAACGAGCCCTGACCGCCGATGCTGCCAGACCGCGGGGTTGCCAGCGACCGCGAGCTGCAGCGCGGGGTGCCGCGCAGATGAACCCGTGGGCAACCATTGACGACAGCCAGGAGGTCAGGGGGCATGAGGGGATCACCACCGGAGGGGGTCGTCGACTTCGTCGTCGCCCGTGGCCCGGCCCCGCACCGCACCGCGGTCCTGCTCATCCGCCAGCACGCCTCCGCCGAGGACCTCGTCCAGACCGCCCTGGCCGAGGCCTGGCGGGCCTGGGGGCGCATCGAAGGCGACCGCCCATGAACGTGGTGGTGACTCCGGAGGGTTTCACCGGCCCGAACTGGCAGGTGGCCGTGACACCTCAGGAGTGAGTCCGTGCCTCCTGAGAGGATGTCTGGCGTGACGACGTTCTACGACCAGGTGGGTGGCCACGAGACGTTCGCCAGGCTGGTGCACGAGTTCTACGCCGGCGTGGCGGCCGACCCCGAGCTGCGAGCGCTCTACCCCGAGGAGGACCTCGCGCCGGCCGAGGAGCGCCTGCGGCTGTTCCTCGAGCAGTACTGGGGCGGCCCGACGACCTACTCCCAGGAGCGGGGCCACCCCCGGCTGCGCATGCGGCACCACCCGTTCAAGGTCACGCCCGCCCAGCGGGACCGGTGGCTGAAGCACATGATGGCGGCCGTGGACGCGCTGCAGCTGGCTCCTGCGGACGAGCTCATCCTGCGTGACTACCTCGACCGCGCCGCCCACTCGCTGGTCAACAGCCTGGAGGACTGAGGTGGAGCCGCAGGGGGCAGACGCCGCAGACACCGCAGGCACCGACCTGGCCGGGTCGGGCGCGGCACCGACACCCGGACGCGATGCCGCCAGCGACTGGGCGGCGATCACCGAGCTCACCGGGGAGCTGTCCTCGCGCACGGCGCGGGTGATCGGGCGGGCGCTGACCGGCCGCGTCGACGCCGGCCGGGTCCGCCTCCTGGGCGAGGACGCCGCGGCCGTCCGGACGTCGATGGCCAGCCTGGAGCCGGCCACCCGACGCTCCGCCTGGAAGCTGTCGCCGGGGTCGGCCGACCCGCGCAGCCTGGTCGTCGACCTCAACAACGCCAGCCGGGCCCGGGGAATCGACCTGAGGCTGGTGCTGGACCTGGTCGCGTTGACCCGCCCGATCGCCGCCGCGGACCAGGCCTCCCGCGACCGCGTGCGCCTGGCCCCGGTCCACGTGCAGATGATGCTGCTGGACGAGCAGCTGGTCGTCGTCGAGGGACCGGTGCTTCGCCCCTTCGGCGGCCCGTCCGGCTGGCTGATGGACGAGCCGGGTATCACCGCTGCCGCCTGCGCCCTGTGGCAGGAGACGTGGGCGCGGTCGGCGCCCCTGCCGGCGGAGGCTCTGGTGATGTCGGACCGTCAGCGCGCAGTGGCCAGCGGACTCATCGACGGGGAGACCGACGCGGCGATCGCGCGCCGGCTGCGGGTGTCCACCCGCACCGTCGCGGCGGAGGTCCGGGTCCTCATGAACGCTGTGGGCGCCAGCAGCCGCTACCAGGCGGCGATGCGCCTGCACCGTCCGTGAGAGTCGCTACGGTGAAGATATGACCTCTGCGATGCGGCCGGAGCCCCGTCCTCGCCGCCACGGGAGGAGTCTGCGCCCATGACCACCGGAGCCAGCGACCGCCGCACCGCTGGCGGCGCCCTCGACCTGCCGGCGCAGTGGGCCGCCATCACCGAGGCCACTGCTCGCCTGCGCCGAACCGCCAGCGGGGTGATCGGCGCCGCGGTCCACAGCGACCTGCAGCCCGTCTCACCGGAGGAGATCACCCTGGGGGAGCTCCAGCTGCTCGGCCGCAACGGCGACGAGGCACGCGAGCGGTTTCCTTTCGTCGAATGCCACGCCACTCGCTCGGTGTGGGCCCTCAGCCCCGATCCGGCAGACCCTCGCGGTCTGCAGGCGGCCGCCACCGAACACAGCCGTGCGCGGGGCCTCGACATGAGGATCGTGCTCGATGTGGAGGCCATCCAGGGTGGCCTGGTGGCTGGTTCCTCGGAGCACCTCGATCGGGTGCTCGTCGCGCCGGTTTCCCTGCACATGATTCTCGTCGACCAGCGAGCGGTGATCTTGGAGGGCCCGCGGCTGGACATGCACGGCACGTCCTGTTGGCTCGTTCCTGAGGACGAAGTGGTCCTGGCCGCCGTGGCACTGTGGGAGGTCACCGTCCGCAACGCGGCGCCGCTCCCCGAGTATGTCGTCCAGCTCACCGAGCGCCAGCGCGCCATCGCCAACCTGCTCCTGCACGGCAAGACCGACGCTTTGATCGCCCGGGAGCTGGAGGTGTCAGTCCGTACCGTCGCCTCGGAGGTGCGGACCCTCATGAACGCCACGGGCGCCAGCACGAGGTACCAGACCGCCATGCGTCTGTTCCAGCGATGATGCATGGAGACCGCGGGACCGACGGCAGCGGCGTCGCGGGACAGCCGGACGACCCCGGGCAGGGCACCAGCCGCCTGCCGCGCGAGTGGGCCGCCATCGCCGAGGCTACGGCCCTCCTGAGGCAGCGGGCGGCCCGGGCCATCGCGGGGCTGCCCCCGACCGCACTCACGCAGCCGGTCGACGCGGGCGAGATCCGGCTCGACCGGCTGCAGATGCTCGGCCGGGACGCGCATGAAGCCCGGGCGCAGATGCTCGCCCTGGAGCGCCTCGCCACCCGCTCGGTGTGGACCTTGTCCCCCGGCGCCGCCGATCCGCGCGGGTTCCAGGCGGCGGCCAATGCGCGGAGCAGCGCCCGAGGCATCGACCTGAAGGTCGTCGTCGACCTGCGAGCCCTCAACGCGCCGGTGGCGGCTGCGCCAGGGCTGGCCGATCTCGTGCTGGTCGCCCCGGTCCACCTTCAGATGATCCTGATCGATGAGCGGGCCGCGGTCCTGCACGGACCCAGGCTCGGCACCACCCCCAGCCCGTCGTGCTGGCTGCACTCCGACCCGCTCGTCATCGAGGCCGCAGTCGACCTGTGGGGCCGGACGGTGCGCAACGCAATCCCGTTGCCCGAGGACGTGATCGTCCTCACCGATCGGCAACGGGCAATCGCCGCCCATCTCCTGCACGGCCTCACCGACGCTGCCATCGCCCGTGAGCTGGGGGTGTCCGTCCGCACCGTCGCCTCGGAGGTCCGGGTGCTCATGGATGCCTCGGGGGCGAGCACCCGCTACCAGACGGCGATGCGCCTCTTCGACCGATGACCGCAGGTACGGTGCCGGGGTGACCCTCAACGGCGCCTGGCCGGAGGTCGCCGAGCGGTCGGCGCACCTGACCCGGTGTGTGGCGGCCGCCGTCGCAGCCGTGACGGCCGACCCCGGGGTCGGCGGGGCGAGGCTGCTCGGCTCCACCGGGGAGGAGGTGCGATCCACCTTCGAGCAGCTGGAGCGGGAGACGCAGCGATCGGTGTGGGCCCTCGCACCTGAGCCCGGCGACCCCCGGACCCTGCACACGGCGGCGGACGAACGCAGCCGTCGGCGGGGCCTCGACCTGCGCACCATCGTCGACGGGAGCGCGACGCAACGGCCCATCGCGGCGCCAGAGGTCCTGCTGCGCCACCAGATTCGGGTGGCACCGGTGCTGCTGCAGATGCTCCTGGTGGACGGGGACCGCATCGTCATTGACGGTCCCCGGATGACCGCCGGGAGCAGATCCGGGTGGCTGGTCTGGGACCCGGCCACGGTGGACGCAGCCCGCAGCCTGTGGCGGACCACCGAGGCTGCGTCCGTGCAGCTTCCCCCCTCCGCCGTGTTCCTCAGCGAGCGTCAGCACCGGATCGCCCAGGGCCTGGTCGACGGGCTCACCGACGGCGCGATGGCGCGGGCCCTGGGCGTCTCGCTCAGGACCGTGGCCTCGGAGGTGCGAATGCTCATGGAAGCGGTGGACGCCCGCAGCCGCTACCAGGCAGGCATGAGGCTGGTCGGCTCCTGACCCTCCGACGCGCGCGAGCCCTGACAGCGGCCCGGTCGGGCACTGGCCCCTCCGCCAGTGCCCGACCGTGCGCCTCCCGCTGGTCTCCCCC
>NZ_JBTCWL010000009.1:0-75834 GCF_054325275.1 Oryzihumus sp. | reverse complement strand
GCCGGGCCGCGTGGGTGCGCCGGGAGCCCATGGCGCCGACGTAGCCGGCAGGGCTGCGCAGGGCGACCTCGAGGAGCGGGACGTCGAACTTGGGGTCGTGGGTGAGCACCGTCAGCACGGTGCTCTGCTCGACGCGGCCGGCGTCGACCTCCTCCTGCAGGTAGGCGTGCGGCCAGCGCACGACGACCTCGTCGGCCTCGGGGAAGCGCGCCGGCGTGGCGAACACGGGCCGGGCGTCGCACACGGTGACATGGTGGCCGAGGAAGCCGCCGGTGCGCGCCACGGCACGGGCGAAGTCGATCGCGCCGAAGACGATCATCCGCGGCCGCGGCGCGAACGCCGCCACGAACACCTCGAGCTCGTCCGGCCTGCGCTGCCCGTCGGGGCCGTAGTGCAGGACCTCGCTGCGCCCGGCGCGCAGCAGCCCCCGGGCGTCGTCGGTGACGGCATCGTCCAGCCGGTCGGTGCCCAGCGTCCCGATCGCCTTGTCCGCAAACACGATCCGCCGGTCGCCGACCGCAGGGCCGTGGTCGTCCGGTGCGGCCACGACCGTGGCGACGGCCACCGGGGTGCCGGCCTCGATCGCGTCGAGCACGGCGGCGAAGCCCGGGTCGGTGGCCGGGGCGACCCGCACCACGGTGACGTCGAGCTCGCCGCCGCAGGTCAGCCCGACGGAGAAGGCGTCGGCGCCGCTGATCCCGTAGTGCGCCCCGCGGGCGGTGCCGTCGGCGAGCACCTGCTGCGCCACGTCATACACGGCACCTTCGACGCAGCCGCCGGAGACGCTGCCGACGACCTCGCCGTCGGCGTTGACCGCCATGGCCGCGCCCGCGGGGCGCGGGGAGGACCGCCAGGTGCGGGTGACCATGGCCAGCGCGAACGGCCGGCCGCCGGCGACCCACGCGCGCAGGTCGGGGACGAGGTCACGCATGTCTGGGCTCCCGCTGCCTGCTGTGGTCGGTGGCGATGACCCGGGCGAGCTCCTCCAGCGTGGCGACGCTGTGCCCGGCGAGGAACTCGTCGACCGACGGCAGTGCGGCCTGCATCCCGGCGGTGGCGGGGGCGTAACCCTCCTTGCCCTTGTGCGGGTTGACCCAGATGACCCGGTGGGCGAGCCGGTGCAGCCGCTCCATCTGCTCGCGCAGCTCGGTGGTGTCGCCGCGCTCCCAGCCGTCCGAGGCGATGACGACGACGGCGCCCCGCACGAGGCCGCGTTGTCCCCAGGTGGTCAGCAGCTGGCGCAGGTTGTCGCCGAGCCGCGTGCCACCGGACCAGTCGGGCACCGTCGCGGCGAACGCCGCCAGCGCGGCGTCGGCGGTCGGCTGGCGCAGGGCGCTGGTGACCCGGGTCAGCCGGGTGCCGACGGTGAGGACCTCGGTGTGCGGGCGGGTCCGGGCCAGGGCGTGGCCGAAGCGCAGGAACGCGTCGGCGTAGGCCTTCATCGAGCCGGACACGTCGAGCACGAGGACGACCCGGCGAGGGGTGACGGTGCGTCGGCGGTGCCGCAGCCGGGCCGGCTCCCCGCCGGCGCGGAGCATGGCCGCGGTGGTGCCGCGCCGGTCCAGGCGGCCGCGCCGCGCTGGTGCGGTACGGCGGGACACCCGGTGCGGCCCGTCGGTCGAGATCGCGGCGACGAGACGGTGCACGGCCGCGCGCTCGTGCTCCTCGAGGCGGGCGACGTCCTTGTGCCGCAACACTTCCCGGACACTGGCGGTGCTGGTCACGGCGGCCTCCTCGGAGCCCTCCTCACCGGCTCCGGGGTCCTCGACACCGACACCGCGCTCGACCTCGACCCGGGCACGGCTCTGCGGGACCCCGTCGTCGGGGCGGAAGTAGGCCTTGAAGACGCGGTCGTAGACGGCGATGTCCTCGGCCCGGGAGCAGCACGTCAGCCGGCCGGCCCAGTAGACGTCCTGGCGGGAGAGCGCATCGAGCCGGGTGAGCGCCTCGAGGAACGAGCGGACCCGGTCGGGGTGGGCACCCACGCCGGCGCGGCGCAGCGCCTCACCGAAGCCGACCATGACCTCTTCGAGCGCGACGGTGGTCACGGCACTCACCCCGGGATGAGGTTCGCGACCCCGTGGGCGGTGATCGCCTCGAGGTCCTCGCGGTACTTGGCGACGGCGCCGAGCGACGCGGTGGCCAGCTCGGGGGTGATGGCAACGGCGCCGAGCGCCTGCAGGCAGCGGGCCCAGTCCAGCGACTCGGCGACCCCGGGCGGCTTGAGCAGGCCGAGCCCGCGCAGCCGGGCCACCGCGTCGGCGACCTGCGCGGCCAAGGTCTCGGACAGCCCCGGCACCCGTCGGCGCAGGATGGCGATCTCGCGCTCCCGGCCCGGGTGGTCCATCCAGTGGTAGAGGCAACGCCGCTTGAGGGCGTCGTGCACGTCGCGGGTGCGGTTGCTGGTGATGATGACGACCGGCGGCACCTGCGCCCGGACGGTGCCGAGCTCGGGGATGGTGACCGCGAAGTCGCTGAGCACCTCCAGCAGGAACGCCTCGAACTCGTCGTCGGCCCGGTCGATCTCGTCGACCAGCAGCACGCTGCGGTGCTCGGCAGTGGAGGTCTCAAGCGCCCGCAGCACCGGCCGGGCCAGCAGGAAGCGCCGGTCGTAGAGCGAGGCCTCGGTCGCGGCGGGGTCGGTGATGCCGCTGGCCTCGGCCGCGCGCAGGTGCAGCAGCTGCCGGGGGAAGTCCCAGTCGTAGAGGGCCTGGGTGGAGTCGATGCCCTCGTAGCACTGAAGGCGCACCAGCTCCCCGCCCAGCTCCTGCGCCAGGGCCAGCGCGAGGCTGGTCTTGCCGACGCCGGGCTCGCCCTCGCAGAACAGCGGCCGCTCGAGCTGCAGGGCCAGGAACGCCGCCGTGGCCAGGCCCTCGTCAGCGAGGTAGCCCACCCGGTCGAGGGCGTCGGCGATCGCCTGGGGACTGCTGGTGTCGACGGCCAACTCGGGTCCTCCGGCGTGGGGGGTTGGGCTGCGTCCTCACGCTACGGCACGGGGGTGCGCCGGCCGTGGTGAGAACCTGCCAAGAGCCGGTATGCCGCCTTGGTGCCTTCCGATGACGGTGCGGCTCAGGTGCGTGGCTTGGTCCGCAGGTGCTGACCTTCTGCTCCTTGTGTAGTCCGCATCTGCGGATAGGCTGCGAGACATGACGACGTTCCGGATCCGCGAGGCGGCCGAGCTGCTCGGCGTCAGCGACGACACCGTCCGGCGCTGGGCCGACGCCGGCCGGCTCGAGACCGTCGCCGACGCCTCCGGGCGGCGCACCGTCGAGGGCGCGGTGCTGGCCCGCTTCGCCGAGGAGCTCGCCGCCGCGGCCGAGCGCCCGCAGCCCCGGCCGGTCGTCTCGGAGTCCGCGCGCAACCGGTTCCAGGGGCTGGTGACCAAGGTGCTGCGCGACACGGTCATGGCCCAGGTGGAGATCCAGGCCGGACCGCACCGCTTCGTCTCGCTCATGAGCCGCGAGGCCGCCGACGAGCTCGGGCTGGAGCCCGGCGTCCTGGCGATCGCGGCGGTGAAGTCCACCAACGTCGTCGTTGAGGTTCCGGCGCAATGAGCACTCGCCACCGGTCCGTCCTCTCTGGCCTCGCCGCCGGCGCCGTCCTGGCCCTGGCCGCCTGCGGCTCGTCGGCGTCCACCACCGCGACGCCCACGCAGGGCTCGTCGTCCTCGGTCGGCGGCACGGTGACCGTCTTCGCCGCAGCCTCGCTGAAGGAGGCGTTCTCGACGCTGGGGGCGCAGTTCGAGAAGCTGCACCCGGGCACGCACGTCGTGTTCAGCTTCGGCCCGAGCTCCGGCCTGGCCCAGCAGGTCACCCAGGGGGCACCCGCCGACGTCTTCGCCTCGGCGAGCATCAAGAACATGGACCAGGTGGTGCAGGCGGGCGCCGCCACGGCCCCGAAGCCCTTTGCCAGCAACCAGATGGAGATCGCGGTGCCGCCGGACAACCCGGCCCACGTCGCCGGGGTCAAGGACCTGGCGCGCAACGGCGTCAAGGTGGCCCTGTGCCAGGCCTCGGTGCCCTGTGGCGCCACGGCCGCCACAGTCTTCGACAAGGCCGGCGTCACGGTCACGCCGGTCACCGAGGAGGTCGACGTCAAGTCGGTGCTGGCCAAGGTCAGCCTCGGGGAGGTCGACGCGGGTGTGGTCTACGTGACAGACGTGCGCGCCGCCGGCAGCAAGGTCAAGGGCATCCCGATCCCGGCCGATGTCAACGCCTCCACGTCCTACCCGATCGCCATGCTGGCCAAGGCGCCCAACCCCGCTGCTGCCACGGCGTTCACCGACCTGGTGCTCTCCGCGGCGGGGCAGCAGGTCCTTGCGGCCGACGGGTTCGCCAAGCCGTGACCCGGGCCTCGGCACGCCGGGGCGGTGACCACGACGTCACCGGACCCGCGAGCGTGCCGTGGCCACTCGGCATACCGGCGCTGGTGGGGGCGGCGTTCCTGCTCGTGCCACTGGCCGGACTGCTGCTGCGGGCGCCGTGGGGCAGCCTCGGTGGCCTCCTGACCGACGCCAACGTGGCGGAGGCGCTGCGGCTCTCGCTGGTCTGCGCGACCACGGCGACGGTCATCTCGCTGGTGCTCGGCGTGCCGCTGGCGTGGGTGCTGGCGCGGGTGCGGGCCCCGGGGATGACCCTGTTGCGGGCGCTGGTCACCCTGCCGCTGGTGCTGCCGCCGGTGGTGGGAGGCGTGGCGCTGCTGCTGGCGTTCGGGCGGCAGGGGGTGCTCGGGCGGCTGCTGGAGGCATGGACCGGGATCACCCTGCCGTTCACCACCGCCGGAGTGGTGGTCGCCGAGACGTTCGTGGCGATGCCGTTCCTCGTCGTGACGGTGGAGGGGGCGTTCCGGGCGGCCGACCGGGGCTACGAGGAGGCGGCGGCGACGCTGGGCGCCTCGCGGCTGGGCGTGTTCCGCCGGGTGACGCTGCCGATGGTGGCGCCGTCGCTCGGTGCCGGGGCGGTGCTGTGCTGGGCCCGGGCGCTGGGGGAGTTCGGGGCGACGATCACCTTCGCCGGCAGCTTCCCGGGGCGGACCCAGACGATGCCGCTGGCGGTCTACCTGGCGCTGGAGAGCGACCCCGAGGCGGCGATCGCGCTGTCGCTGGTGCTGCTCGTGGTGTCCGTGGTCATCCTCGCGGTGCTGCGCGACCGGTGGCTGCGGGCGGGGAGCGCGGCGTGAGCGTGGATTCACGTGAAACCTCTGCCGCCCTCGAGGTCGACGGGGTGGTCGAGCGTGGGGACTTCCGGCTGGCCGTCTCGGCTACGGTCGCGCCGGGGGAGGTCCTCGGCGTCCTGGGTCCCAACGGTGCCGGCAAGTCGACGCTGTTGCGGGCCCTCGCCGGACTGACCGGGCTGGCCTCCGGGACGATCCGCATCGGGGGCGCGGTCCTCGACGGCGAGGGCGTGTTCGTCCCGCCGGAGCAGCGGCCGGTCGGGCTGGTGTTCCAGAGCTACCGGCTCTTCCCGCACCTGAGCGTGCTGGACAACGTGGCGTTCGCGCCGCGGTCCCGCGGCCTTGGCCGGCGCCGGTCCCGGGAGGTCGCCCGCGGCTGGCTGGAGCGGCTCGACCTGGCCGAGCTGGCCGACCGGCGGCCCGCGCAGGTGTCCGGCGGACAGGCGCAGCGCGTCGCCCTGGCCCGGGCCCTGGCCGCCGACCCCGGGCTGCTGCTGCTCGACGAGCCGCTGTCGGCGCTCGACGCCGGCACCCGGCTCGACGTGCGGACCCTGCTGCGCCGGCACCTGGCGTTCTTCGCCGGGCCCGTGCTGGTGGTGACCCACGACCCGCTCGAGGCGATGGTGCTGTGCGACCGGCTGCTGGTCATCGAGGGTGGCCGGGTTGTCCAGCAGGGCACCCCCGCGTCGGTGGCACGTCACCCCGCGACGGAGTACGTCGCGCGCCTGGTCGGCCTCAACCTGTATGCCGGTCGGCTCGACTCCGACCGCGGCAGCGTCGCCCTAGACGGCGGTGGCGTGCTGGCGGTGACGCCGACTGCCGAGGCGCGGGGCTCGGACCGGGTGCTCGTGGGGTTGCGCCCCTCGGCGATCACGGTGCACACCGTGCGGCCCGAGCACGCCAGTGTGCGCAACGTGTGGGCCGGCACCATCGAGAGCCTGGAGCTGCTCACCGACCGGGTGCGGGTCAACGTCGAGGGCACGCCGTCGGCGCTGGTCGACGTCACGCCGGCGGCGGTGGCCGAGCTCGGACTCGGGCCGGGGCAGGACGTGTGGCTCTCGGCCAAGGCGACCGAGACCGACGCCTACCCCGAGTCGGCGACGTCCCGGCATACCGCCGAGGTGTCCCGAGCCTGACGCCGGTTCGGGGATGCGGCCGGTGGCTGAAAGCAGGCCTCGCTGTTTGCTTTGGGGGCGTACCGTCAGAGGTGCGGCCGGGTTCCGGCGGCGCGGAGCCGGTCAAGACCGGCGGAAGAAGGTGTCCCGTGGCTTGCACCAGGTTCGTGCCGTGACCTCCACCGCTCCCCGGCCGGGGCGGACCGTGGCCACCGACGAGGTCCTGGCGCTGCTCATGCGCGAGGTGCACCAGGCGCGTCAGGCCTGGGCGGACGAGCGCTGCGAGGCGCGCCACGGCGGGGCCCCCATCGAGTCACCCGCCCGCGTCCGGCTCCTGGCGGCGCTCGAGGCGTATGCCGCGGCGCTGGAGTCGCGCCACCTGCCCCTGCCGCCCTCGATCCGGGACGAGCTGCGGCTGCGGCGTGGGGTCCGGGGCGACCAGCCCTACCGCGCTCCCTAGGCACCGCGAGTGGCGTCGCCCGTCGGGAGGGAAGAGGCTCGGGTGCGCGGGGGCGCAGTCTTGCCACTGCGGCCGCAGGAGGGTGACGTCAGGCACGAACGGTGCCGCGCCGGGTTCGGCGCGCGTTCAGACGGAGCTGGGTGATCCGGGCTACCCCGGCGATCGCCACCACCACGCCGCCACCGACGGCCGCGATCAGCAGGGCCATCCCCAGCGGGATGGTGCCGCTCAAGCCGAGGAAGTGGACTTCGACCTCCGTCGTGTTCTGCAGCATGAAGGCGATCAGCATGATCAGGAGGACGAGCGCGGCTCCGATGGCCACCCAGACGGCACTCGCTCGAGTGAGCCGAGGGGCACGCGTTTGCGTCCGGGCCTCGTCCTCGATCGCAGGTGTCTCGGTTGCTCCCTCGTCAGCTGGCCCCGGGGGAGGAGTGGCTGCCGCCATGATCTGACCCCTCCTCACAGCTTCGCGTCCGCAGCCGCCGGACGTTCCCATGGTCACCCCAGGCACCCGTCACCACAAGGCTCGAGCTGTGATGGGAACCTCCCGCTGCAGGTCGCTGCTGCCAGGGACACGAAAGAGGCCCCTCTCCGCTGTGGAGAAGGGCCTCTGACCTGGGGTGGAGGCGAGGGGACTCGAACCCCTAACCCCCTGCTTGCAAAGCAGGTGCGCTACCAATTGCGCCACGCCCCCGAGGGTTTGTCTTCAGTTGTGGATGAGCCTGTGGAAAAGCCTGTTCACAACGTCCCGGGCTGGTCGGTCGCCTCGGCCCACAGATCCTGCTCGGCCTTCTGGGCCTTGAGCTTCTTCTGAATCGCCAGGGCGCCGAAGACGGTGGCCAGCAGCAGCAGGAACTTCTTCACGAGCCGACTCCTCCAGCGGGACCGGGGATGTGATGGTGGGCCTAACAGGACTTGAACCTGTGGCCTCTTCCTTATCAGGGAAGCGCTCTAACCGACTGAGCTATAGGCCCCTACTCATCCACACTGCAGGCTCGGCGGGACTCCGCCGGCGCCTTGCGACGCCCGAGATTACCCCACCGGCCCCGCCTCGACCAAAACGGATCCCACCCCACCCGCCCCACCGGCCGACCAACCCGATGGTGGCGGCGGTGGTGGGGGCGACGGCACCGTGATCGCGCCACTCAGGCCACCACCACCCCCCACCATCACCTGTGGATAACTCCACCCCACCGACGACCTACAACACCCCCGGGGACGCTCCCGCCGCACGCCCGACAACCACAACGGCCGGTATGCCGTGCGCACGGGTCCGTGCGCGGCATACCGGCCGCTGTGGCGAGCTGCGAGGCTCAGTCGTCGGTGAGGGTGAGCTGCAGGCCACCCACGAGCGCCGAGCAGACGTTGTAGAGGAACGCGCCCAGCGTGGCGATCGCGGTCATCAGCACCACGTCGATGACGCCGATGACGATCGACAGGGAGACCACCCGGCCGAAGCCGATGTAGTCCATGAGGTCGAACTTCGTGCCGCCGCTGGTGCCGAGGACGCTCTCCACGGTGCGGTTGACGTCGGCGAAGACGCCCATGCCCGACAGGATCAGCCACAGGACCGCCATCAGCACGACGCCGGCGATGCCGACGGCGACCGACAGCAGGAACGACATCTTCATGACCGACCACGGGTCGACCCGCGAGACGGTGAGCTTGACCCGCCGCGCGGCAGCCGGGCGGGCAGCGCCGGTCCCGGTCACCGTCGCGCCTGCCGGGCGGGAGCCGCCCGGCAGCGCCGAGGTGCTCATGCCCTCGGTCGGCCGGTCAGCAGACCGCTCGGCCGGGCGGTTCGGCGATCCCGCCGGCTTGCTCATGTCGGGGCGCGTCGCCGCGCCGGACTGACCTGCGGTGCTCACTCCTGACCTCCTGTGTCGCCGTCCACGTCGTCACCCGACGTTACGGCATCGGGGGCCGGGCTGCCCTCGTCCGCGCCGGACGTCTCGACATCCGTCGCACCGTCCTTGACGGCAGCACCGACCACGGTCCCTGGGGCAGAGGCCTCCACGGCGTCGGCGACCTCCTCGACCTCGGCCTCGCTGGCGCGCTCGGCGTTGCGGGCCACCGCCACGATCGCGTCACCCTTGTCGGGGGTAGCGAACTTCACGCCCTGGGTGTTGCGGCGGGTGCGGTGCACCTCGTCGACGCGGGAGCGGACGATCTTGCCCTTCTCCATGACGACCATGACCTCGTCGTCCTCGTCCACGGTCAGCGCGCCGACCAGGTCGCCGCCGCGCTCGGAGATCTTGGCGACCAGCACGCCGAGGGTGGCCCGCCCCTTGACCGGGTAGTCCGAGGCGGGGGTGCGCTTGGCCAGGCCGTTCTCGAAGACCACGAACACGTCCGGGTCGGTGCCCTCCTCGATGACGCTCATCGACAGCAGGTAGTCGCCGTCGCGGAACTTCATGCCGGTGACGCCGCTGGTCGGCCGTCCCATCGGGCGCAGTGCCTCGTCGCTGGCGTGGAAGCGGACCGACTGGCCCTTGACCGAGACCAGCAGCAGGTCGTCCACCGCCGAGGCCACGCCCGCGCCGACGAGCTCGTCGCCGTCGCGCAGGTTGACCGCGATGAGGCCGCCGGAGCGGTTGGAGTCGTACTCCGACAGGCGCGTCTTCTTCACCAGGCCGTTGCGGGTGGCCAGCACCAGGTAGGGGTCGCTGGTGTAGTCGCGCAGGTCCAGGACCTGGGCGATCTGCTCCCCGGGCTGGAAGGCCATGAGGTTGGCGACGTGCTGGCCCTTGGACTCGCGGCCGCCCTCGGGCAGCTCGTAGGCCTTGGCGCGGTAGACCCGGCCCAGGTTGGTGAAGAACAGCAGCCAGTGGTGCGTGGTCGTGGTGAAGAAGTGCTCCACGATGTCGTCGCCGCGCAGCGTCGCCCCGCGCACGCCCTTGCCGCCGCGCTTCTGCGAGCGATAGAGGTCGACCTTGGTGCGCTTGGCGTAGCCGCCCCGGGTGATCGTGACGACCACGTCCTCCTCGGGGATGAGGTCCTCCATCGACATGTCGCCGTCGAAGGGCACGACCTTGGTGCGCCGCGCGTCGCCGTACTTGTCGACGATCTCGGTCAGCTCCTCGCTGACGATGTCGCGCTGGCGCTGCGGGGAGTCCAGGATCGCCTTGAACTCGGTGATCATCGCCTCGAGCTCGTCGTGGCGGTCGATCAGCTTCTGCCGTTCCAGGGCCGCCAGGCGACGCAGCTGCATGTTGAGGATCGCCATGGCCTGCAGCTCGTCGATGCCGAGCAGCTCGATCAGGCCGTCGCGGGCGGTCTCGACCGTCTGCGAGGCGCGGATCAGGGCGATGACCTCGTCGAGGGCGTCCAGGGCCTTGAGCAGGCCACGCAGGATGTGCGCCTCCTCCTCGGCCTTGCGCAGCCGGAAGGTCGTGCGCCGCACGATGACGTCCATCTGGTGGTCCACCCAGTGCCGGATGAACGCGTCCAGCGGCAGGGTGCGCGGCACGCCGTCGACCAGCGCCAGCATGTTGGCGCCGAACGTCGTCTGCAGCTGGGTGTGCTTGTAGAGGTTGTTCAGCACGACCTTGGCGACGGCGTCACGCTTGAGCACGATGACCAGGCGCTGGCCGGTGCGGCCCGACGTCTCGTCGCGGATGTCGGCGATGCCGGCCAGGCGGCCGTCCTTGACCAGCTCGGCGATCTTCTCGGCGAGGGTGTCGGGATTGACCTGGTAGGGCAGCTCGGTGACCACCAGGCACTGGCGGTTCTGGATCTCCTCGACCTCGACCACGGAGCGCATGACGATCGAGCCGCGGCCGGTGCGGTAGGCCTCCTCGATCCCCTTGCGGCCCATGATCAGCGCGCCGGTGGGGAAGTCTGGGCCCTGGATCGTGGTCAGCAGGTGGTTGAGCAGCTCCTCGCGGGAGGCCTCGGCGTTGCGCAGGTACCACTGCACGCCCTCGGCGACCTCGCGCAGGTTGTGCGGCGGGATCTGGGTGGCCATGCCGACCGCGATACCGGCGGAGCCGTTGACCAGCAGGTTGGGGAACCGGCTGGGCAGGACCTCCGGCTCCATCGTCTTGCCGTCGTAGTTGGGCTTGAAGTCGACCGTCTCCTGGTCGATGTCGCGGACCATCTCCATCGACATCGGCGCCATGCGGCACTCGGTGTACCGCGGGGCCGCGGCCGGGTCGTTGCCGGGGGAGCCGAAGTTGCCCTGCCCGTCGACGAGCGGGTAGCGCAGCGACCAGTCCTGCACGAGGCGCACGAGGGCGTCGTAGATCGCCGAGTCGCCGTGCGGGTGGTACTGACCCATGACGTCACCGACGACACGGCTGCACTTGTTGTAGCCCCGGTCGGGCCGGTAGCCCCCGTCGTACATCGCGTAGAGCACGCGACGGTGCACCGGCTTCAGGCCGTCACGGACGTCCGGCAGCGCGCGGCTCACGATGACGCTCATGGCGTACTCGATGTAGCTGCGCTGCATCTCCAGGTTGAGGTCGACCGGTTCGGTCCGGTCGGTCTCAAAAGTCGGCGGCTGCTCAGTCACAGTCCAAATCCCTTATCTGTCATGGCAATTCAAAGACGGTGGGTATGACGTGTGGTCGCCGGCCGGCGCACTGCGCCGCCGGCGGTGCCGCGTCAGATGTCGAGGAAGCGCACGTCCTTGGCGTTGCGCTGGATGAAGCCTCGCCGGCTCTCGACGTCCTCGCCCATGAGGATCGCGAAGATCTCGTCGGCAGCGGCCGCGTCATCGAGCGTGACCTGGAGCAGGACCCGGTGGTCAGGGTCCATCGTGGTCTCCCACAGCTCGTTGTAGTCCATCTCGCCCAGACCCTTGTAGCGCTGGATCCCGTTGTCCTTGGGCAGGCGCCAGCCTTGGGCCTGGCCGGCGGCGACCATGGCGTCGCGCTCCCGGTCGGAGTAGGCGAACTCGTGGGCGTGGTTGCTCCACTTCAGGCGGTACAGCGGCTGCTGGGCCAGGTAGACGTAGCCGGCCTCGATCAGCGGGCGCATGAAACGGAACAGCAGCGTCAGCAGCAGGGTGCGGATGTGCATGCCGTCGACGTCGGCGTCGGCCATGAGCACGATCTTGTGGTAGCGCGCCTTGGTGATGTCGAAGTCCTCGCCGATGCCGGTGCCGAAGCCGGAGATCAGCGCCTGGACCTCGTTGTTGGCGAGCACCTTGTCGATGCGGGCCTTCTCGACGTTGAGGATCTTGCCGCGGATCGGCAGGATCGCCTGGGTCTGCGGGTTGCGCCCGCGCACCGCCGAGCCACCTGCGGAGTCACCCTCGACGATGAACACCTCGGAGATCGTCGGGTCGTTGCTCTGGCAGTCGCGCAGCTTGCCGGGCAGGCCGCCGGACTCCAGCAGGCCCTTGCGACGCGTGGCCTCGCGGGCCTTGCGGGCCGCCATGCGCGCGGCCGCGGCCTGGATCGACTTGCGGACGATGTCCTTGCCCTCGCCCGGGTGGGCCTCCAGCCAGTGGCCGAACTCGTCGGTCATGGCGCGCTGCACGAAGCCCTTGACCTCGGAGTTGCCGAGCTTGGTCTTGGTCTGGCCCTCGAACTGCGGCTCGCCGAGCTTGACCGAGATGACCGCGGTCAGGCCCTCGCGGATGTCGTCGCCGGTGAGGTTGTCGTCCTTGTCCTTGAGGAGGTTCTGCTTGCGGGCGAAGTCGTTGATGAGCTTGGTCATCGCCGCCCGGAACCCCTCCTCGTGGGTGCCGCCCTCGTGGGTGTTGATGGTGTTGGCGTAGGTGTGCACCGACTCCGAGTAGGCGTTGGTCCACTGCATCGCCAGCTCGAGGGAGAGCTGGCGCTCCTCGTCCTCGACCTCGATCGAGATGACGTCGGGGTGCACCGTCTCGGAGCGCTTGGACGCGTTCAGGTGGTTGACGTAGTCGATCAGTCCGCCGTCGTAGCGGTAGGAGATCGTGCGGGCCTTGGGCTCCTCGGAGGCCGCGCCCTCGTCGAGCTCCTCGGCCTCCACCGCCTCGGCCGCCCGGGGGCGCTCGTCGGTCAGCGTGATGGTCAGGCCCTTGTTGAGGAAGGCCATCTGCTGGAAGCGGGCCCGGATCGTCTCGAAGTCATAGGTCGTGGACTCGAAGATGTCCCCGTCAGCCCAGAAGGTGATGGTGGTGCCGGTGCTGTCGGTCTCCTCCATCTTCTGCAGCGGAGCGGTCCGCTCGCCGTGGTCGAAGCTCATCCGCCACGCGTGGCCGAGCTGGCGGACCTCGGCGTCGAGCCGGGTCGAGAGCGCGTTGACGACCGAGGACCCGACGCCGTGCAGGCCGCCGGACACCTTGTAACCCCCGCCGCCGAACTTGCCACCGGCGTGCAGCTGGGTCAGCACGAGCTCGACGGTGGAGACGCCGTACTGCTCGTTCATGCCGGTGGGGATGCCACGGCCGTTGTCGACCACCCGGACGCCACCGTCGGCCAGGAGGGTCACCTCGATCCGGTCCGCGTGCCCCGCCAGGGCCTCGTCGACCGCGTTGTCGACGATCTCCCAGACCAGGTGGTGCAGGCCCCGCTCACCGGTGGAGCCGATGTACATGCCCGGGCGCTTGCGCACGGCCTCGAGGCCTTCGAGCACCGTGATGGCGCTGGCGTCGTAGGCGGGACTGGCGGGAGATGCGGCCGCGGGGACGGCGACCAGGTCCGGGGTGGGCTCGTTCGGGATGTTGTCGGGGCTGACCTCGGACACAGTGCTCCTTCGTGGCAGTCAGACGCAGGCCCGGCGCTGCAGGGCAGGCGCGGGCACGGGAAGCGGCCCGCGGCGCAGACGGGTGACCGAAATGTCCCGGTCGTGACCTGCGCTCGCGACAGCCGCCGATTGCTGATCATTCTACCGGTCGATGACGACAAACCCCCGCTCAGGAGGCCCGGAGAGGCCCATGTCGGCCGAAAAAACCCCGGTTTCCTACTCCCCCCACGCGCCCGGCCCCGTCAGGGCGCGAGAACCGGCGTCCAGAGGCGGCCGCCCGCCGGCCCGTCGATGGCTCAGCCGTAGGTGTCCCGCGGCCCCGGACCCTGGGCCCGGCGCGGCCCGCGGGACCAGCTCGGCGCGCTCGGGCCGAGCACCTGCAGCTCGGTCACCGAGCCGGCGCCGACCTCGGTCTCCAGCCGGGTGAGCAGCGAGGAGGACATCAGCCGCATCTGCGTGGCCCACGCCGTGGAGTCGGCCCGCACGGTGAGCACGCCGTCCTCGAAGGTCACCGGCGTGACGTGCGCGGCGACGTCGGGGCCGACGATGGCGGCCCAGCGGCCCATGACCGAGCCGACCGCGACGTCGACGTTCCACCCGCGGTCCAGCAGCAGCCGCTCCATCTGGTCCCCGAGCAGGGCGGGGTCGCGGTAGCCGTCGCGGTTGTCCCGCGTGACCCGCTGCCGCCGGCCTTCCCGGTCCCGCCGGGCCGGCGCGCGGCCCGGCCGCAGCCCCTTGGCGCGGGCCGCCTCCCGGGCCCGGGCCAACGCGGAGGCCGCCGCGGTGTCGGGGGCGTCCGCGGCCGTGTCCTCGACGATGTCCTCACCGGGCACCCGCTCGGGCAGCTCCTCAGGTGACACGGGCAACCTCACCCAGCGTCACGCGATACGTGCTGCCGGCCAGGGAGGCCGGCACGTCCTCGGCCACCGCGGCGGTGATGATCACCTGCTCGCAGTCGGCGACCAGCGCGGCGAGCCGCTCGCGCCGTCCGGTGTCGAGCTCGGCGAAGACGTCGTCGAGGATCAGCACCGGGTCCTGGCCGAGGTCGTGCCGCAGCAGCTGGTATGCCGCGAGCCGCAGTCCCAGCGCGAACGACCACGACTCCCCGTGGCTGGCGTAGCCCTTGGCCGGCAGCTGGCCCAGGGTGAGGAGCACGTCGTCGCGGTGCGGGCCGACCAGGGAGACCCCGCGCTCGACCTCCTGGGGCCGGGCCTCGGCGAGGGCGGCGAGCAGCTCCTCGTGCAGCTCCTCCACGGTGGGCACGGTGCCGGCGGCGATCGCCGCGGCCATCGGCTCGCGCACCGAGGACTTGTAGGACACCCGCGCATCCGACTGACCTGCGCTGACCTCGTCGTAGGCCTTGGCCAGGTAGGGACCGAGGTCGTGCAGCAGCCGCAGGCGGGCATAGAGCAGCGAGGCACCGACCCGTGCGAGCTGGCCGTTCCACACGTCGAGGGTGTGCAGGGCGCTGGCGCGGGCGTCCTCCACCGGCTCGTCGCCGGGCCGCGGCCGACGGCCGGATCCCTTGCGCAGCACCGGTGCTGCCGACTTCAGCAGGGCGTTGCGCTGCTTGAGCACCTTGTCGTAGTCGGTGCGCACGCCGGCCCACCGGGGTTGGCGCGCGACCAGCAGCTCGTCGAGGAACCGGCGCCGCTCGGAGGGGTCCCCCTTGACCAGGGCGAGGTCCTCGGGGGCGAACAGCACCGTGCGCAGCGTGCCGAGCACCTCCCGGGGGCGCGCCACCGGCGAGCGGTTGAGCCGCGCCCGGTTGGCCCGACCCGGAGTGATCTCCAGCTCGACCATCGTCTCGCGGCCCTCGCGCACGACGGCACCCCGGATCACGGCCTGGCCTGCCCCGGCCCGGACCAGCGGCGCGTCGGTCGCCACCCGGTGGCTGCCCAGGGTCGCGAGGTAGCCCACCGCCTCGACCAGGTTGGTCTTGCCCTGGCCGTTGAGCCCGACCAGCGTCGTGACGCCGGGGGACAGCGGCAGCTCGGCCGCCGCATAGCTGCGGAAGTCGGCGACGGACAGGTGGCGCAGGTGCACGGAGGCGACCCCGGGACGGCCGGCCGGCGTCAGTCGGTCGAGCCGGAGCCCGAGCTCGGACCGGCGTCGGCGGCGCGTGTGGCGTGGCCGCCGAACTGGTTGCGCAGCGCGGAGACCGCCTTCATCGCGGGGGAGTCGTCCTGGCGCGAGGCGAAGCGGGCGAACAACGCGGCCGAGATGACCGGCATCGGCACGGCGTTGGCGATACCCTCCTCCACGGTCCAGCGCCCCTCGCCGGAGTCCTCGGTGTAGCCGCTGATCTTCGCCAGGCCGGGGTCCTCCTCGAGGGCCTTGACCAGCAGGTCCAGCAGCCAGGAGCGGACGACGGTGCCGCGGGTCCACGCCTTGAAGCTGCCGTGCACGTCGGTGACGATGTCCTTGGCGGCGAGCAGCTCATAGCCCTCGGCGTAGGCCTGCATCAGGCCGTACTCGATGCCGTTGTGCACCATCTTGGCGTAGTGGCCCGCGCCGACCTCGCCGGCGTGCACGAAGCCCTCCTCGCGCGGGCCCTCCGGGCGCAGCGCGTCGAAGATCGGCATGGCGCGCTCGACGTGCTCGGCGTCGCCGCCGACCATCAGGCCGTAGCCGTTCTCCAGGCCCCAGACGCCGCCGCTGACGCCGCAGTCGAGGTAGCCGATTCCCTTGGCAGCCAACGTCTCTGCATTGACGGCGTCGTCGGTGAAGCGGCTGTTGCCACCATCGATGACGAGGTCGCCCTCGTCGAGGATCTCCCCGAGCTCGGCCACCGTCGCGCGGGTCGCCTCACCGGCCGGCACCATGACCCACACCGTGCGCGGCGCCGGCAGCGCCTCGACCATGGCCTTGAGGCTGTCGACATCGCTGACCTCGGGGTTGCGGTCGAAACCGACCACCTCGTGCCCGGCGCGGCGGATGCGCTCGCGCATGTTGCCGCCCATCTTGCCGAGGCCGATGAGTCCGAGGTGCATGGCTTACCCCTTCGAGGTGTGTGGAGACGTTGCGTCGGGGCCGCCGGCGGGCAGGCCCCAAGGGGTCAGGCTACGTCCGGCCGTCTCAGCTGGCGAAGCGGACCGGCATCAGCACGTAGCGGTAGGACTCGTCCGGCTCGCCGTCGAGCTTGTCCTGCCCGGACAGCACCGCCGGCCGGCTCGCCTGGGTGAAGGAGAGCCGCGAGTATGCCGTGCCGACGACACCGAGGCCGTCGAGCAGGAACTGCGGGTTGAAGGCGATCTCGATGTCCGGGCCGGTCAGGGCGCACTCGATCGCCTCGCTGGCCTGGGCGTCGTCGCCGGTGCCGGCCTCGATGGCGAGCTGGCCGTCACTGAACCGCAGGCGGACCGGGGTGTTGCGCTCGGCCACGAGCGAGACGCGCTTGACCGCCTCGACCAGGGCCGCGGTCTCGACGACGGCCTCGGTGTCGACCGTCGTCGGGAAGATCGAGGTGACCTTGGGGTACTCGCCGTCGAGGAGGCGGGTGGTGGTGCGGCGCTGACCGGCCTCGAAGCCGATCAGGCCCTCGCCGGCGGCGGCCGTGCCGAACGCGACCTCGATCGAACCCGAGGCGCCGAGCGCCTTGGCCGTGTCGGACAGCGTGCGGGCGGGGACCAGCGCCACGTGGTGGGCGTCGGTGCGCTCGGGGTTCCACTGCAGCTCACGCATCGCGAGGCGGTAGCGGTCGGTGGCCAGCAGGGTCACCCGGTCGCCCTCGATCTCGACGCGGACGCCGGTGAGGATCGGCAGGGTGTCGCCGCGGTCGGCGGCGATGCTCACCTGCGCGACGGCCTGGGTGAAGGCGTCGCCGGGGATGGTGCCGCTCGGAGCGGGGGAGGCCGGCAGCGTCGGGTAGTCGTCGGCCGGCATCATCAGCAGGCTGAACCGGCTGGACCCACAGGTCACCTGGACCTTGTTGCCGTCGGTGCTGACGTCGATCGGTCGGGCCGGCAGGTTGCGGGAGATGTCCGCGAGCAGGCGGCCGAGCACCAGGACGGTGCCGGGCTCGGAGACCTCGGCCGGGACGGTGACCCGTGCGGAGACCTCGTAGTCGAAGGCCGACAGCGTGAGGGTGCCTTCGGCGCTGGCCTCGAGGAGCACGCCGGCGAGGACCGGGACCGGGGGGCGTGTCGGCAGACCGCGCGCCGCCCACGTGACCGCCTCGGCGAGAACGTCGCGCTCGACCCTGAACTTCACCAGTACCCGCCCTTTCGCAGACCAACGACTCACAAGAGTGCGTGCTGACACTAGTGCCCGCCACCGACTTGGGAAAACCAAGTCATGCAGTTCCGTGAACCCACAGCGGTGCACAGGCTTGGTACTCGGGGCGGGATGAGTGGATGGGATGTCTCATCACTGTCTTAGGGGCTGTGGACAGTGTGGACAGCGGCCAACCGGGCTGGTCACCGCCGCGCCGGCCGTGTGCACGGGCTGTGGACGTTGGTCGGGGACAACCACGGCCGTCTGTGGACAGAAAATCCGTGTCCACAGGCACTCCACCGGCGGCTCGAAGCTGTCCACAGGCACGGGAGGGACGTGCACCGGTTCTCCACGGGTCTGTCCACATGTGTGTGGGCGTGAAGAACACCAGCCGTTATCCACAGGCTTGTGCACATGTGTGGACTAGAACTACGTCATTTGTGCGAGACGTCGGGTCACAGTGAGGTCACGCCAACCGCACATGGTGTGGAGAACCTTGTGGACGAGCCATCGGCCGGAACGCCCCCGAAACTCGTCCGAAAATGTCTAGCATGGGCACCCAGATGACCGCGGATGGCGCGAACGGGGGGTGCAGGGGTGGACACAGCGGCAGGTACCGCGGTGGTGATCGAGGACGACGAGGACATCCGGGCCCTGGTCCAGGCCGTGCTCGAGCAGCGGGGCCTGCAGGTCATCTCGGCCTCGTCCGGCGCCGAGGGGCTGGAGCTGGTCCGTGAGCGTCAACCCGTCCTCGTGACGCTCGACCTTGGCCTGCCCGACATCGACGGCTTCGAGGTGTGCCGCCGGATCCGGTCGATGAGCGACGCCTACGTCATCATGCTCTCGGCCCGTGCTGACGAGGTGGACCAGCTGGTCGGCCTGGAGATCGGCGCCGACGACTACATCACCAAGCCGTTCAGCCCCCGTGACCTCCGTGCCCGGGTCGGTGCGATGTTGCGCCGCCCGCGCGGTGGCGCCCCTGCTGCCGTCGGCCCCGCCGCGGAGCCCCCGGTCCCCGAGGATCCGGTGGCGACGGCAGCAGGGGCGGTGCCGTCGGAGGAGGCCGCCCACCGGTTGACCGTTGACGTCGAGAGCCGGGTCGCCGTGCTGGACGGCGAGGAGCTCACCCTCACCCGCACCGAGTTCGACCTGCTCGCGGCCCTGTTCGGGCAGCCGCGGCGGGTGTGGACCCGGGAGGCCCTGCTGCGCACGGTGTGGAAGACCGAGTGGGTCAAGGACACCCACCTGGTCGAGGTCCACGTCGGCAACCTGCGCCGCAAGCTCGGTGACGAGGAGTGGATCCGCACCGTCTGGGGAGTCGGCTACCGCTTCGGCCAGCCCGAACTCGCCGAGATGGCCGCCCGCCGCAACACCTGACCTGCCTCAGCAACTGCGCGCGGTGGTCCTCCCGGATAGACCGCTCTCCCAGTTCAGGTAGGTGGTGGAGACCTGGAACCGGTAGGTGACCCCGTTCGTGACGGGGAACGTGTACGACGTGGTCGAGCGCCCGGCGATGGCGATCGGTGTCGGCTGGGCGACGTTGTTCTCCGACCAGTACAGGTTGTAGCCCGTGTAGTAGGCGTCGCTCGTCGTGGACCAGGTGACCTTGATGGTCGACCCGGACGGGCTGACGCAGCTGACGTTGGTGGCGGGGACGCTGGCGTTGGGCGTGTTGAGCGAGTCGGTGGTGGCCTTCCAGCCGGTCTGGGTCTTCGTCGAGGTGAAGCCGGCATAGGTGACGCATGACCCGCCGACGACCAGCGCTACGGACGAGCACAGCACCGCGACCAGGCGGCCGGCGGTGCGTGTGGGTCTCATGGTCACTCCTGTGGGAGAGGGCACTGGTGTTGCTCGATCAGCTCGGGTCGGCGACGAGCTCGTCCTGGATCGCCCGGACCGTGGCCGGGGCCAGGCGGCGTAGCGTGCCGAAGGAGGTTGTGGCGTCGCTGCGGTCCTCGCGGAGCAAGGCCTCCTCCAGCGTCGCTGCCGCCGTGGCGAAAGAGCTGAGGCCGATCATCGCGCTGGTGACGTGCAGGCTCAGCGCGGACTCGCGGGCCGCGGACAGCTGGCCCTTGTCGAGGGCCAGTTCCACCCGGTCCAGACGCGCCTGCAGCAGCTCCGACCAGCGGGTGAGGAACTCCCGCAGGCCGCGGCTGTCCTCGAGCTCGTCCTGCAGGGCGGCGAGGACATCTGCGTCCAGCGTCCCCGCGACCACCTCGGCGTGCTCCGCCGGTGCCTCGGCTGAGCCTCGGCGCCAGATGCCGGCCAGGACCAGCAGGGCCAGGGCCGCCGGACCGAGGTAGAGGAAGACGGAACGCAACCCCGCGCTGCGGAGGGCCTGGATCGCAGCCCCGAGGTGAGGCACCACGGCGACGACCCGCCATACCTGCCGGTCGGTGATCACCGCGGTCCACGGGTCGGCCCCGGTGTTGTGGTCACCCTTGGTCTGGATCTGGACGGTGCCGTCGGCCCGGCGCTTCACCCCGACGACCCGGTGGCTGACGACGCGGTGGTCGTCGACGGGGATCTGGTACGTGATCACCTGGCCGACGGCGAGCTGGCTGACCGGCTCAGGGACGGCAACGGTGACGTCACCGGGGTTGATGCCGGGGGCCATGCTGCCCGTGAGCATGGTCATCGTCCGGTAGCCGAAGACGTGCGGGCCGATGGCCAGGCCCGCGAACAGCGTCACGACGAGGATGAGCACGAGGTTGCCGAGGAGGCGGACCGCCCGGCGCGCGGCGCGGTGGGGGCGTCCGGCGCGCGCCAGGGCGGTCCGCTGGGGTGCTGTCCCGACCGACGAGGCGTGGGCGCGCATCCGGGCGACGGACCGGGGGCGGGTCGTGAGTCGCATCGGGTGCCTTCCTTCCGTGTCTCGTCTGGGGTTGGTCGGTCCAGCAGGGTGGGCGTGGTGCCCGCCGCAGGGGGGACTCGCGGGCACCACGCGTCTGGGGTCAGTGGGCGGTCGCTGCCCGCTGAGTACCGGCGAAGGAGAAGCTGATGGTGCTGGTCTTGCCCTGGAAGGTGTCGCCCGCGGCGCTGGGGAAGGTGAGCGTGACGCGGAGGCTGTCGCTGCCGCCAGATGCCAGGGCGCCCAGGGAACCCAACGGCAGGTTGCTGCCGATGACGGCGCGCTGCGCGACCACGCTGGTCACGGTGCCCGTGCAGCTGTAGGTGAACGCCGGGCTGGACCCCGCCTCCACCCAGCCGGTCGAGCACTTGTCCACCGCCATCTGGAGGCCGTTGGTGGCGTCGGTGTCCAGGAGGCTGGAGGTGGTCGCCGTGGTGGTCAGGGCGAGGGACGCCAGGGCCTGCGACCCGGTGTTCGACAGGGTGACGCTGCGCTGCACCGTGTCACCGGGCACCAGCCCGGTCGCGTTGATGTTCAGGCGGTTGGTCGAGCCGCCCGTTGCGCCCAGGGCGATGGTGACCGTGCCCGAGTCGGCCTGGGTGCTGGCGCTGGTCGTCGAGGTGAAGGAGCCGAACGTGCCGAGGCCGGCGATCGTGGCGGCCGCCCCGAGGACGACGGTGGAGGCGAGGACCTTCCCGCCGGTGCTGTTGAGGCTGAGTCGCATTGCTGTCTCCGACCTGGCTCGATGAGGGCGCTGCCCTCCGGGACCGTGTTGTCCCGACACCGAGAACACTGGCGACCGGATCTCAAGCGCCTAGCCGGCAAACCCGCAAGGACCCCCCAAGACCCGCCGTTATCCCTCAAGGAACCCTCAACGAAGCCGTATGCCGTGCGACGTCGCCGCGGGCGACGCCCCCGAACCGGGGAGCCCGGGACATGCGAAAGGCCCTCCTCGAAGGGCCTTTCGTGGGGTGTGAGCGGGGTTCAGCGCGACTGGGACCGGATCCGGTTGGTCAGCTCGGTGACCTGGTTGTAGATCGAGCGCCGCTCGGCCATCAGCTCGCGGATCTTCTTGTCCGCGTGCATCACCGTGGTGTGGTCCCGGCCGCCGAACTGCTGGCCGATCTTGGGCAGGGACAACTCGGTGAGCTCGCGGCACAGGTACATCGCGATCTGCCGGGCGTTGACCAGCACCCGGGAGCGCGAGGTGCTGCACAGATCCTCGATGGTCAGCCCGAAGTAGGCGGCCGTCTGGGCCATGATCGTGGCCGACGTGATCTGGCTTCCCTGGTCGTTGGGGATCAGGTCCTTGAGCACGATCTCGGCCAGCCCGAGGTCGACCATCTGCCGGTTGAGGCTGGCGAACGCGGTGACCCGGATGAGGGCGCCCTCGAGCTCGCGGATGTTGGTCGAGATCTTGCTGGCGATGAACTCGAGCACGTCGTCCGGGGCGTTCATCCGCTCCTGGATGGCCTTCTTGCGCAGGATGGCGATGCGGGTCTCGAGGTCGGGCGGCTGCACGTCGGTGAGCAGGCCCCACTCGAACCGGCTGCGCATGCGCTCCTCGAAGCCGGCGAGCAGCTTCGGGGGCAGGTCGCTGGTGATGACGACCTGCTTGTTGGCGTTGTGCAGGGTGTTGAACGTGTGGAAGAACTCCTCCTGGGTCTGGACCTTGCCCTGGAGGAACTGGATGTCGTCGATCAGCAGCACGTCGACCTCGCGGTAGCGGCTCTGGAACGCCGAGGCCTTGTCGTCGCGGATGCTGTTGATGAAGTCGTTGGTGAACTCCTCGGAGTTCACGTAGCGCACCCGCACGTGCGGGTAGAGGTTGCGGGCGTAGTGCCCGATGGCGTGCAGCAGGTGGGTCTTGCCCAGCCCGGACTCGCCATAGACGAACAGCGGGTTGTACGCCTTGGCCGGGGCCTCGGCCACCGCGACGGCGGCCGCGTGGGCGAATCGGTTGCTCGCACCGATGACGAAGGTGTCGAAGGTGTACTTCGGGTTCAGCCGGGCCGCGTCGATCTCGGCCTGCTCGCGCTCCTGGGCGGTGCGCTGGCGGCCCGGCCCGGACGCGCCACCGGGCGGGGCGAAGGGCAGGGCCACGCCTCCGGAGGGCAGCTCGTCGACCACGTCGTCGTCGTGCTCGTCCTCGAGCGAGGCGTCCGCGGGGACCTCCGCGAGCTGCGGGTCGACCGTGACCGCGATACGGATCTCACGACCGAGCTGGTCGGACAGTGCATGGGAGACCTGCTCGCGGGCCTTGGTCTCGACGATGTCCTTGGTGAAGTCGTTGGGCACGGCCAGCAGGGCGGTCTGGTCGAGCAGGCCGACGAACTTGGCCAGGCGCAGGAACGCACGCTGCTGGGCGGTGATCCCGGCGGCATCCAGGGCGATGAGGGTGTCCTGCCAGACGTGTCCGAAGTCGACATGCGCGTCGGTCACGTGAGCCCGTCCCTGTGGTGAGATGCCTGATTCGTCCCGGTTGGGAGTCCCCCGATGATAGTCCGTCCACACCTTTGTCCACAGTCTGTGAATATCGGTACGGGGCCGGCGCGAGGCGCGACGCTAACAAGGCGGCGGAGCCACCAGCAAGCCGAATGGGAAAATCGTAGTGCGATCTTCGCCTGCCTGTGGTTGTGTCCCGGCGTGTCGGCTTGTCGGGGCGGTGGGCATGCCGATCATGGCCGGTTCTTGTGCTGACTCGACCCAGGTGGCGTACGCTCTGCCGGTTTGACCCTCGGCGGACCGCTCCCGTACCGTGGACGCGGCCGTGTATGTCGGCCGTTTTCGCATGCCCGTGACCCTGATCAGGACCGCGCGGGCTTCCGATTGCGGCTGATCACCGCAGTCATCCACCCGATCAGACCATCGTCTGTGCAGCAACGGAGAGTCTCGTGAGCAAGCGCACCTTCCAGCCGAACAACCGCCGCCGGGCCAAGACCCACGGCTTCCGCCTGCGGATGCGCACCCGCGCGGGCCGCGCCATCCTGGCCGCCCGTCGCCGCAAGGGCCGTTCCGAGCTGTCCGCCTGAGGCCCGGGGCGTGCTGCCGGCGCGTCATCGGCTGCGTGAGAGCGCCGATTTCAGCGTCGCGGTGCGCGGGCCCCGAGCGGGCACCCGACTCATCGTGGTGCATGCCAACACAACCGACGCGCGAGCGGGTCTCCCGCCGCGGGTCGGTTTTGTTGTGTCCAAGGCGGTCGGTGGAGCGGTCGTGCGCAACCGCACCAAGCGCGTGCTGCGCCACCTCATGACCGCCCGTACCGCCCTGCTGCCGGAGGGTGCCGACGTCGTGGTCCGGGCCAACCCGGCAGCGGCCGGCGCCGACGCGGCCACGCTGGCCGCCGATCTGGACCGCGCGCTGCCCACGGTGCTGCGCCGACTGAAGGCACGGGCCTGAGATGGGCCCCGTGGGCCGTGCCGTCGCCCGCCCTGCGATCTGGCTGATCCGGGGATACCAGCTCGTGCTCTCCCCGATGCACCCGCCCAGCTGCCGCTTCTACCCCTCCTGCTCGGCGTACGCCGTGACCGCGATCGAGCGTTTCGGTCTCTTCCGCGGCGGCTGGCTCGCGGTGCGGCGGCTGCTGCGCTGCCACCCGTGGAACCCCGGCGGGGTCGACCACGTTCCGCAGGACGTGCGGTCCGGCACGCCCCGGCCGCGACACCCTTGACCACCTGCGCGTGGTGACCGGCCCGGATACGGCCGACTCCCACCGCCACCCGTGCGAGCCGAGGCTCGCTGCACACAGAGGAACTCATGGACACCTTGCTCGCCCCGCTCGAGATCGCCGTCGCATGGATCATGTACGGCTTCCACCAGGGACTGAGCGCCATCGGGCTGCCCCCTGACTCCGGGTGGACCTGGGCACTGTCGATCGTCGGGCTGACCGTCGTCATCCGCATCATCCTGATCCCGCTGTTCGTCAAGCAGATCCACGCCTCGCGCCGGATGCAGCTCATCCAGCCCGAGATGCAGAAGATCCAGAAGAAGTACAAGGGCAAGACCGACCCTGAGTCCCGCCAGGCGATGACCCAGGAGACGATGGAGCTCTACAAGCGCACGGGCACCAACCCGTTCAGCTCCTGCCTGCCGATCCTGCTGCAGTCGCCGATCTTCTTCGCCCTGTTCCGCGTGCTCAACAACCTCAGCGCCATCGCGCACGGCACCCACGCGCCGATCGGGCCGATCACCCGGCCGGTGGCCGCCCAGGCGGAGGCGTCCACGATCCTCGGCGCGTCGCTGTCGGACAAGTTCGTCGGCGCGCAGACCACCAGCACCCAGATCATCACCGTGGTGCTCATCGTGCTGATGTCCCTCACCACCTTCACCACGCAGCGCCAGCTGATGATGAAGAACATGCCGGCCACGGCGATGGACAACCCCTTCGCCAAGCAGCAGAAGGTCCTGCTCTACCTGATGCCGCTGTTCTTCGCGATCTCCGGCGTCAACTTCCCGATCGGTGTCCTGCTCTACTGGCTCACCACCAACCTGTGGTCGATGGGACAGCAGTTCTACGTCATCCGCCGCATGCCGGCGCCGGGCTCGCCCGCCGAGAAGGCGCTCGAGGAGCGTCGGCTCAAGAAGGGCCAGGAGCACAAGAGGTTCACCATCCCCGGCCTGCACTCCGAGACTCCTGCGGCCGAGCCCGCGGCGGAGCCGGAAAAGCCCCGGACCGGCCAGCGTCAGCAGCCCAAGCGCAAGAGCCGCCAGAAGCCGAGCACGGCGCCCCAGGGCGACGCCAAGGCTCCGGAGGCCTCGGTCGCTGAGCGGGACGCCTGACCTCCCGAGGCCCCGGGCCTCGACCCGCGAGGCCGGCTCCGAGCCGACCTCGTCGCCTTGATCTGACCCACCCGGGGCCATGACCCCCGATGCAGCGCAGGAGCACACACGATGACCGAGCAGCAGGAAGCCCAGGCGACCACCGACGTCGCTGCGCCCGCCACGGAGACCGACCGCGTCAAGCAGCTCGAGCGGGAGGGGGAGGTCGCGGCCGACTTCCTCGAGCGCCTGCTCGACATCGCCGACCTCGACGGTGACATCGACGTGGACGTCGATGGTGACCGCGCCGCGGTGGCGATCGTCGACTCGGACGAGGGGCGCGTCCCCCGCCGGCTCGTGGGCCAGGACGGCAAGGTCCTCGACGCCCTGCAGGAGCTGACCCGGCTCGCGGTTCAGGCCCAGACGGGGGAGCGCAGCCGGCTCATGCTCGACGTTGCCGGTTTCCGCGCCGACCGGCGGGCAGCTCTGGTGTCGCTCGCCCGCGAAGCCATCGACGAGGTCCGCGACTCCGGTGAGCGCAAGGCGCTCGAGGCCATGACCGCGTTCGAGCGCAAGGTCGTGCACGACGAGGTCGTGGCCGCCGGGCTGACCTCCGAGTCCGAGGGCGCAGAGCCCAACCGGCACGTCGTGATCCTGCCGGCCTGACCGGAGCGATGCGGCCCAGGCCGACCAGCCCCGGTGCCCCGTTTCACGTGAAACGGGGCACCATGCTTTCCAGAGAGGTTCGTTCGTGAGCACCGCGCCCCCGCCCGCGACCCCGGCCGTTGCAGCCCAGGTCTTCGGAGACCGGCTGCCGCAGGCGGAGGTATTCACCGCCCTCCTGTCCGACAGCGGGGTCTCGCACGGTCTGGTCGGGCCCCGCGAGGTGCCGCGGCTGTGGGAGCGGCACGTGCTCAACTGCGCCGTGGTCCAGGAGGCGATCCCCGCAGGGGTGCAACTGATCGACGTCGGGTCCGGCGCCGGGCTGCCCGGACTCGCCCTGGCCATCGCCCGGCCCGACCTGGACGTGCACCTCATCGAGCCGATGCTGCGCCGGACCACCTGGCTCACTGACGCGGTGCAGGCCATCGGCCTGGACAACGTCACCGTCCACCGCGGCAGGGCCGAGCAGTTCTGGGGTGACCTCGCGGCCCCCGTGGTGACGGCGCGTGCCGTGGCCCGGCTCGCGGAGCTTGCTCGCTGGTGTCTCCCCCTGCTGGAGCCCGAGGGCACCTTGCTGGCCCTCAAGGGCGAGAGCGCGCCCGAGGAGCTCGCCGAGGACGAGGCGGCCGTCCGTGCTGCCGGCGCCGTCTCGGAGGAGGTGCGCTACTACGGCGGGGGGGTGCTGGATCCCCTGACGACCGTGGTCCACGTCCGGATCGGCGCCACGGTGCCGCGAGGAGTATCTGGCGCCAACCCCAAGGCCGGTGGCCGGCGCAAGAACCGACGCCGCCGGTAACCGTGTCGCGGTGGCTGCGTGACGGCGGCATGCGGTTGGATGGGGTCAGCGGCTGCCACTGGGCGGCCGTTGACGAGGAAGCGGTGACAGGTGAGCACGTCGGAGATGACCCGGTCCGGTCTGGGGTGGCCCGACGGGGAGCGCAAGCCCGACGACAGCCACGGCTTGGGGTGGCCTTCCTCCCACCCCGTTTCACGTGAAACAGAACCTGAGAGCCCGGTGACCACTGCCATGCCTGCCCCTTCTGACGCGCGCGTCCCCGTTTCACGTGAAACGGACGCTGAGACTGACGAGCGCGCCGCCCTCGCTGAGGCCATCCCGATGGTCGACGAGGACACGCCGCTGGCCCATCAGGTCGCGATCGACGCGCGGCGGCGGATCTCGCTGGCGGGGAAGAAGTTCCCCAAGCCGTCCACCACGCGGGTGATGACGGTGTCCAACCAGAAGGGTGGCGTCGGCAAGACGACCACCACGGTCAACATCGCGGCCGCCCTGGCCCAGGCCGGGCTGCGGGTTCTGGTCATCGACATCGACCCGCAGGGCAACGCGAGCACGGCCCTGGGCATCGACCACCACGCTGAGGTCCTCAGCGTCTACGACGCCCTCGTCGACAGCACGCCGCTGGCGGAGGTCGTCCAGCCGTGCCCCGACGTCAAGAACCTTTTCTGTGCCCCGGCCACCATCGACCTCGCCGGTGCGGAGATCGAGCTCGTCTCCCTCGTCGCCCGTGAGACCCGGCTGCAGAAGTCGATCCGCGCCTACATCGACTCCGCCGAGGAGCGGGGGGAGGAGCGGCTCGACTACGTGCTCATCGACTGCCCGCCGAGCCTGGGCCTGCTGACCGTCAACGCGTTCGTCGCGGCGGACGAGGTCTTCATCCCCATCCAGTGCGAGTACTACGCGCTGGAGGGTCTGTCCCAGCTCCTGAAGAACATCGAGCTGATCAAGAGCCACCTCAACCCGGGCCTGCACGTGTCGACCATCCTGCTCACCATGTATGACGGCCGGACCCGGCTGTCCGCGCAGGTCGCCGACGAGGTGCGCGAGCACTTCCCGCTGCAGACCCTCAAGACCACGGTGCCCCGCTCGGTGCGCATCTCCGAGGCCCCCAGCCATGGAGAGACGGTCATGACCTATGACCCGACCAGCAGCGGAGCACTGTCCTACCTCGAGGCCGCCGGCGAGCTGGCAGACCGCGGGGTCGCCGCCGCCCACTAGGGTGTCCCGGCAGCGTCACCGGAGCGGCGCCGCCGCTTCGTCTATGTGTTGTGGAGAGAGGGCTTGGTTCGATGAGTGAGAAGAGGCGCGCGTTGGGCCGTGGGCTGGGCGCGTTGATTCCCAGCACGCCGGCCGGCGACGGCAACCGCCCGGTGGACGTGTTCTTCAAGGAGAACTCCGCCACGGCGACGATCACCATCGACGCCCCCCGGGACCCGGCCGCCGAGAGCGACGAAGGGTTCACGGGAGACACTGACGCCCCGGCTGCCGGCGAGGAGGCCGCTGCCACAGGTGAGGCGGCCACCGATGGTTTCACGGGAAACATCGAGCCCCAGCCCTCGGTGGCCGACGACCTCGCTCCCGTGCCCGGCGCCCGCTTTGCCGAGCTGCCGGTCCGCTCGATTCGCCCCAACCCCAAGCAGCCGCGCCAGGTCTTCGACGAGGAGGACATGGCCGAGCTGGTGCACAGCATCCGCGAGATCGGCGTGCTGCAGCCGGTGGTCGTGCGGGCCATCCCGGCGGAGGAGCAGGCGCTCGACGCCGAGACGGCGCCCGAGGGCAGCATCGCTCCGCAGTTCGAGCTCATCATGGGCGAGCGTCGCTGGAGGGCAACCCAGGAGGCCGGCCTCGAGACGATTCCGGCCATCGTCAAGGACACCAAGGATGACGACCTTCTCCGGGACGCGCTCCTGGAGAACCTGCACCGCAGCCAGCTGAACGCCCTGGAGGAGGCGGCGGCCTACCAGCAGCTGCTCGACGACTTCGGCTGCACGCACGACCAGCTGGCCGGTCGGATAGGCCGCTCCCGCCCGCAGATCTCGAACACGCTGCGCCTGCTCAAGCTCCCGCCCCTGGTAGCCCGTCGCGTTGCCGCGGGGGTGCTGAGCGCCGGTCACGCCAGGGCGCTCCTGGCCCTGTCGGACGCGGCGGCCATGGAGCGGCTGGCCCAGCGCATCGTGGCGGAGGGCCTGTCGGTCCGCAACGTCGAGGAGATCGTGGCCCTCGGTGGCGACGAGGCCCCGCGTCCGGCTCGCCGTCCCCGGGCCGGTAACCGACACCCCCAGCTCGACGACCTTGCGGCTCGGCTCTCCGACCGCTTCGACACCCGCGTGTCTATCGCGCTCGGCCAGCGCAAGGGCAAGCTGACCGTCGAGTTCGCGTCCATGGACGACCTCAACCGGATCATCGACCTGCTCGGGACGCCCGGGGAGGACGTCAGCGAGGGCTGACCCACGCTCAGTAACGCCGGAGGGCGGTCCCGATCAGCGGGACCGTCCTCCGGCGTTTCACGTGGAACCAGGTCTGGCCTCAGTCGGACTGGGCACGCCGCACCAGCGCGGCATAGGTGGCGGCCGCGTCGAGTCCGGCCGCCTCGAGCGCCATCGGCAGGAGCGAGGTCTCGGTCATCCCCGGCGAGCTGTTGGCCTCCAGGAACCACGGTCGGCCGGACTCGTCGACGATGAGGTCGACGCGGGAGAGGTGACGGTGGCCGAGCACCGCGTAGACGGTCAGCGCCGCCTCGGCGGCCGCAGCGGAGGCCTCGGGGGACAGGCGCGCCGGGGTGAAGAACTCGGTCTCGCCCGCGGTGTAGCGCGCGTCGTAGGAGTAGACACCGCTGTCCGGCACGATCTCCACGGCCGGAAGGGCCTGGGGCAGCCCGTCGTGGTCCTCCACGATCGACACCGCCACCTCGATCCCTGCCACGTAACGCTCGATGAGCGCGATATCACCGTAGGCATAGGCAGCCACCATTGCCGAGGGAAGCTCCGCCGCCGAGCGGACGATGGTCAGGCCCAGGGCCGACCCGCCGCGGGCGGGCTTCACGGCGAGCGGCAGCCCGAGCGACCCCACCACCGCGTCCAGCACGCCGGTGCTGCCCAGTTCGCGGAACGTGGCATGGGAGAGGGCGACGCCAGCCGGGGTGGCGACCCTGGCCTGTTCGACCAGCGCCTTGGCCACGGGCTTGTCCCACGTGAGCCGGCACGAGGCGGGACGTGCGCCGACGTAGCGAACGCCTAGCGTCTCCAGCACATCGCGCAGGGCACCATCCTCACCGGTCGCGCCGTGCAGGACAGGCCAGACAACGTCGGGCGCCTGGCTGCGCAGGGTCTCCAGCAGCCCGGAGTCCACGTCGCGGACCTGGGCCTCGCACCCGGCGCGACCGAGCGCCTCGGCCACCCGGCGGCCCGAGCGCAGGGAGACATCGCGTTCGTGGCTCAGGCCACCGGCCAGGACGAGCACGTGGCTCATGCAGGAGTCCTCACAGTCGACAGAGCGGGATGGGGCATCGACGGTTGGCGATGCCGAGACAGCGGACGTATATCACCGGGTGCATCAGGACAGGTCGGGCGAGGGGAACTGCACCCGGGCCGCGGAGGTGTCCGAGGTGACTGACGCGTCATACGGGCCGAAGGTCTCGAGGAGCTCGAGCTCGGCCTGGACGACCCCGGCGAAGCGGCGTACACCCTCCCGGATCCGATCCGGGTCGGGGTAGCAGTAGGAGAGCCGGACGTGCTGGTGCCCGGTGCCGTCAGCGAAGAACGCGGTGCCCGGGACGTAGGCGACCCGCTCGGTGACCGCACGCGGCAGCATCGCCTTGGCGTTGACCCCCTCGGGCAGGGTGAGCCAGACGTAGAACCCGCCGTCGGGGTGGGTCCAGTCGGCCTGGGGGAGCTGGGCGGTGAGGGCCTCGACCATCGCGTCACGACGCTCCCGGTAGAGCTCGCGGTAGACCTTGATCTGCGCGCGCCAGTCGCTGGTGGCCAGGTAGGTCGAGACCGTCATCTGCGCGTAGGCGGAGGGGCAGAGGATGGCCGACTCGCTGGCGAGGACGAGCTTCTCACGCACCGCGTGCGGGGCCAGCGCCCAGCCGACGCGCAGGCCGGGGGCGAAGGTCTTGGAGAAGGAGCCAAGGTAGACCACGCCCTCCTCGGACGCGGCCCGCATCGCCGGGTAGGGCTCCCGGTCGAACCCGAGCAGCCCATAGGGGTTGTCCTCGAGCACGAGGATGCCGTGGCGCTGGCAGATGTCGAGCACCTGCGGGCGGCGCTCCAGGGACAGAGTGACGCCCGCGGGGTTGTGGAAGTTCGGCACGGAGTAGAGGAACTTGATCCGCCGACCCTGCGCCTGCAGCGCCTGGATCGTCTCCTCGAGGGCGTGGGGGACCAGCCCGTCCTTGTCGCTGGCGACGTGGACCACGTCCGCCTGGTAGGCGGAGAACACGCCCAGGGCACCGACGTAGCTGGGGGCCTCGGCGAGGACGACGTCGCCGGGGTCGATGAAGATGCGCGTCACGAGGTCCAGGGCCTGCTGGGAGCCCGTCGTGACGACGATGTCGTCGGGGTGGGCGGAGATGCCCTCCAGGGCCATGACCTCCAGGATCTGCTCGCGCAGCCGGGGGTCGCCCTGGCCCGAGCCGTACTGCAGCGCGGTCAGGCCCTCGGTGGCCAGCATCCGTTGCACCGTCTCGGCGACGGTGTCCATCGGCAGCGCCGACAGGTACGGCATGCCACCGGCGAGGGAGACGACCTCGGGCCGGGACGCGACCGCAAACAGGGCGCGGATTTCGGAGGCGGTCATCCCGGCGGTGCGCTGGGCGTACGACTGCTTCCAGGGGTCAAGGCGCGAGCCCTGCTCGGTCACGTGCGGCCTCCTCACCGTGCGCGCGGAATGTGATCCTCGGGGAAGGACCAGACGGTATTCCGCGCCGTCCGGTCGCGTGGTAGGGAGTCTCCCATGCAGATCGCCGCAGGCGAGCGACCGTCTCGCGAACGGGACATGTTTCACATGAAACCCCTGGTGGGCCCATGCCCTCGCGTCCCACGGCCCGGCCGACCATGAGCGGCCGGGAGGTCCTCTCGCTCACCCTGGACCGGGTGGGTGACCTGCCGGAGCCGTGTGCGACGTGCATCTTCTGGGAGCTCGACCCCGTGCTGGCCGCGCGCGCGATGCGCGAAGGTGACCCCGAGTTGGACAAGGAGGCGTGGCTGTCGGCCGCACTGCTCGAGTGGGGCAGCGTCGGGCGGATCGCCTACGTCGATGACCAGCCGGCGGGCTACCTGACCTACGCCCCGCCCCGCCTGGTGCCCCGCGCCGCGGCGTTCCCCACCGCGCCCGTGGGCGCCGACGCGATCCTGCTGATGACGGCGCGGGTGCTCCCGGAGTTCCAGGGCCAGGGCCTGGGCCGGATGCTGGTCCAGGGGGCGGCCAAGGACGTGATGCGCCGGGGCATCCGCGCGATGGAGGCCTTCGGCCAGCGCCGGGTGGGCACCGAGGAGGGTGCCCAGATGCGGTCGTGCATCGTGCCCGCGGACTACCTGAGCGCGGTCGGGTTCAAGACCGTTCGGGACCACAAGCAGTTCCCCCGCATGCGCCTGGACCTGCGCACGGCGCTGTCGTGGCGCGAGGACATGGAGCAGGTGGTCGAACGGCTGATCGCGCAGGTGCGGGCGCCGGTGCTCACGACCGGGCAGCGCGCGTGAGGGTCCGCTAGTCGGTTCCGGCGCCGGAGGCCATGTACCGGCGCAGGTCGCCCAGCCGCAGCACGCCCGTGGCGTTGGTGTCGTCCTCGCCGAGGTACATGCGCTGCAGTGCCACCACCACGGCCTCGGCCAGGGTGTCGCGGAACGCCGGGTCCGCCAGCCGCGCCGCGTCCGAGGGGTGGGTCAGGTAGCCGGCCTCCAGGCGGATGCTCGGCATGCTGGAGCGTTGCAGGATCGTCCAGGAGCGGGCATGGGATCGGCAGTCGGCCAGTCCGGTCCGTGCCACGACCTCACGCTGGACCAGGTCGGCGAGGTGCTCGCCCACGGCTGACCAGGCGCCGAAGCGATCCTGGCCGTAGAAGAAGGTCGCGACTCCGCTGGCCTCCGGGTGGTCCGTGGAGTCGCAGTGCAGGCTCAGGAGCACGTCCGCCCCGGCCCGGTTGGCCACGTCGGCGCGCTCGAGCTCGTCGGGGCAGGTGCCGGCGGCACGGGTGAACACCACGGTGACCCCGATGGCACTGAGCCGGCCCTCGATGCGGCGGGCGAGGTCCAGGGTCACGTCAGCCTCGGACAGGCCGTTGGCGCGCGCCCCGTGCTCCTCGCCGCCGTGCCCGGGATCGAGCACGATGGTGCGGCCCGTGAGGCTGTGCCCGCTGCGGCGGACGAGCTCCCGCTCGCGCAGGGCGTGCGGGGACCCACCGGAGACGCTGCGGCTGAGGTCGGCGAACGCCCGCAGGGTCTCGGGACCGACGGTGCCATCGGCGGGGAGTCCGACGCCGCGCTGGAACTGGCGCACCGCGTGCTCGGTGTCCGCACCGAACACGCCGTCGACGCGGCCCGGGCTGAAGCCGAGCGCCAGCACCCGCTGCTGCAGCTCGGAGACGTCGTCACCCTGGAGCATGTGGCCGGGCGTGTGGGACAGCACCCGGTCACCCAGGCGCCACCGGGCCCCGTCGAGCGCCACCCACGTGTGGGGGCCGACCACGCCGTCGGCGATCAGGCCCCGTCGCTGCTGGAAGGAGCGGACCGCCGTGCGCACGGACTCGTCGTAGACATCGATGCCGGCGTCGTCGCGCAGGTCACCGGTCGCGAGCAGGCGCTCCCTGATGTCGCGTACACCGGCCCCCTCGTCCCCCAGGCGATACAACGCGAACGGTTGATCCGACATACCTGCCTCTCGGGGGGATGGGGGATGCGGCAGCGCCGCGAGGACGGGCAGGAGTCGAGACTAGCCCGTCATGCAAGCGGCGACGCACCCGCTGCTCATGCGGAACAGCAGGTGCGTCGCCGGGATGCGGTGGAGCTGGCTCAGCCGATGAAGTCGGCGAGCTCGCGCACCAGCTTGGGCTTGGGAAGGGCGCCCACCAGGGTCTTGACGACCTCACCCTTGACGTAGACGTTCATCGTCGGGATGCCCGTGATGCCGTAGCGCGAGGCGATCTCGGGGTTCTCGTCGGTGTTGAGCTTGACCACGCTGATCTTGTCGGCGTGCTCGGTCGCGATCTCCTCGATGATCGGGGCGACCGCACGGCACGGGCCGCACCAGGGCGCCCAGAAGTCGACGAGCACAGGCTTGTCGTTCATCAGGACATCGGCGTCGAAGGTCGCGTCCGTGGTCTCCTTGGTAGCTCCCACGTCGGGGGCTCCTTCCTTCGGTGTCTGCTGTGGTGACAGCGGTGGTCGTGCAGGGACGAGTGGTGCTGGTGCGGCGGGCCTCAGCCCACGGTAGCCGCGGACTCCGACAGCTCGGCCGCGCCACCCCGGGCGCGCTCCGCATCGTGATCCAGGTCTGCGAGGTAGCGCTCAGCGTCGAGGGCCGCGGCGCAGCCCGAGCCGGCGGCGGTGATGGCCTGGCGGTAGGTGTGGTCGACCAGGTCACCCGCGGCGAAGACGCCGGGCACGTTGGTCAGCGTGGTGCGGCCCTGGACGAGGACGTAGCCCTCGTCGTCGAGCTCGACGACGCCCTTGACCAGCTCGTTGCGCGGGTCGTGGCCGATCGCGACGAACAGGCCGGTGGCCTCGATCTCGCGGGTCTCGCCGGTGACCGTGTCGCGCAGGGTCAGGCCGGTGACCTTGTCCTCGCCGTGGATGGCGGCGACCTCGGAGTTCCAGGCAAAGCGGATCTTGTCGTTGCTGAGGGCCCGCTCGGCCATGATCTTGCTGGCGCGCAGCTCGTCGCGGCGGTGCACGATGGTCACCGACCGGGCGAACTTGGTCAGGAAGGTGGCCTCCTCGACTGCGGAGTCGCCGCCGCCGACGACCACGATGTCCTGGTCGCGGAAGAAGAAGCCGTCGCAGGTGGCGCACCAGGAGACGCCGTGACCGGAGAGACGCTTCTCGTCCGGCAGGCCGAGCTCGCGGTAGGCCGAGCCCATGGACAGGATCACCGCGTGGGCCGAGTAGGTGTTGCCCTCGCCGTCGGTGACCGTCTTGACCGGGCCGGTCAGGTCGACCGCGGTGACGTCGTCGGTGATGATCTCGGCACCGAAGCGGTCGGCCTGCGCCCGCATGTTCTCCATGAGCTCGGGGCCCATGATGCCGTCGCGGAAGCCGGGGAAGTTCTCGACCTCGGTGGTGTTCATCAGCGCGCCGCCGGCGGTGACGGCGCCCTCGAACAGCAGCGGCTTGAGGTTGGCCCGCGCAGCGTAGACGGCGGCGGTGTATCCGGCGGGGCCGGAACCGATGATGATGACGTTGCGGACGTCAGTGCTCACGCGGGAGACCTCTCGATGTGTCGGGGTGGTACGGCGGCACGGCCGCGGTGGCAGGCGTGCCACCTGCTCCAACAGATCCTACGGTGAGGTTGTTCCACGGCCGCAGACGCGGCGGTGGCAGGTCGTCAAGGCAGCGGGGTGGCGCCGTGGAGCACGTGCGGGTCGGTGGCCGAGCAGTTGCGGCCGACGGCGTATGCCGTGCGCGCACCCCGCGCGAGGACGACCAGGATCACGGCGGGCTGGGCGTCGTAGAAGGCGATGTCCGCCGTGACCGACGTGACCGGCCCGACACCGAGGCCAGCGAGGCAGTCGGCCAGGCCGCGAGGCGTGGCGATCGGGCCGACCGCGGGAGCCTCGCCGGTCAGCGGGGCCACCCCGGGGGCCGGCACCGTGTCGAGGTGCCCAGCCTGGGTTGCGAACTCCCGGGCGGTGTAGCGCATGCTCGACACCTGGATGTGCTGCCCGGCGCCTGCCCCGGACGCCGCCTTACGGCTCGGGTCGTCGGTGGCTGCGAGCTGGGCGCCGGCGGAGGCCGCCGAGCCGGAGCTGGTGCTGGAACCAGAAGCCAGGTGCAGGACGCCGGTTCCCGCCAGGGCGACCGCGGCGATACCAGCGGCCGCGGCGGCAACGGGGAACAGCACCCGGCGGGCGCGACGGCGTGTGGGCAGCAACGGCGTCACGGAGACGTCTGCGGGCGGGCGGGCCGACTGCTCGGCGGCGAGGCTCGCGCTGATACGGCGTACGAGGTCCTCGGGCATGGGCTCAGGCTCGGGCAGCGCGGACAGCAGGGCCCGCACGCCGGTCGGGTCGTCATCCTGGTCGCCTGAGGGGTGGCGGGGCAGGATCACGGCGGGTCACCTCCAGGGCGGGTCGGTGCGGGTGCGGGGGGTCACTCGGTGGGGCCGACGAGGGTAGGACGTCAGGGCGAGGCCGAAGGTTCCGGGCGGGCGCGCGGGGGGCCGGTTGCCGGGGGTGGCGTCCGTTTGAGGCCGAGCAGCTCGGCCATGGCCGCCCTGCCCCGGGCGCAGCGGGACTTGATCGTGCCCTCGGCCACGTCGAGGACGGCGGCAGCCTCGGCGACGCTCAGCCCCTGCATGTCGACCAGCACCAGCGCGAGGCGCTGACCCTCGGGCAGCTGTTCGAGGGCCTTGCGCACGTCCAGGCGGGTCTCCACGCTGGCATGCTCGTCCCGCGAGTCCGGCAGGTCGTGCTCCGGGAGCTCGGAGGTGGGCCGCCGGCGGCGCAACCGGTCGAGGCACGCGTTGACCACGATCCGGTGCAACCAGGTGGTCACGGCGGCGTCGCCGCGGAAGGAGTCGGCGCGGCGGAAGGCCGAGATGAAGGCGTCCTGCACGGCGTCGGCAGCCAGCTCCCGGTCGCTCGTCGTGCGCAGCGCCACCGCCCACATCCGGTCGCGGTGACGGCGGAACAGCTCACCGAAGGCCTCCGGGTCGCCGGCGCAGTGCGCGGCGAGCAGCTCGGCGTCGGGCAGGGACGCGAGCTCCTCCGGGCCAAGGCGGCGCGGGACCGGGTGCGACGGCGGGGTCATGGTCAGCTCAGCTTGATGTCGGCCAGGGAAGCGCGGTAGCGACCACCGTCCTGGGGGATGAGGGTGAACCAGACGATGACGAACCGGGCAGGCGGCAGGTCCGTCGGGGCGGTGACGGTCGCGGTGTCGCTCGCCCCCTGGACCTCGCCGATGGTCGAGGCCCCGTCCAGGGACCGCGACGGCGCCGCGTAGACGGTGACGTCGGCCGGCCCGTTGCCCAGGGTGAGCCGGGCCGAGTGGACGGTCCTGGGGCTGCCGAGGTCGAGGATGACCCCGACGCCCTTCTTCAGGCCGCCGAACGAGGGGGAGTTGTAGCCCTCGGACTGCCAGACCGTGCTGGGGTCGCCGTCCAGGACCCGGCTCGCGGCGGAGTCCTTCTCGCTCTGGTCGCCCTCGGGGTCGAAGCCAGAGGCGTCGACGACCGCGATGGGCGCCGAGCTCGTGGGGGCGCTCGACCTGGGAGGAGCGCTGCTCGGGCTGGTCGCCGGCGGTGTCGTGGCACTGGAGGTGTGGCGCGGCGCGCTCCCGCCCAGGGGCAGGCTGCTGCCGGAGCCGATGCTCGAGATACCGCAGTAGCCCAACAGGAGCACGACGACGAGGAAGCCGACCAGGATCGTGACCACGATCCTGGTCTGGTTGCCCGACGGGGGCTCCGAACCGGTGTGCAGCAGGGGCAGCGGCGGTTCCTCGGGCTCCTCTGCGGTCTGGAACACCTCCGGCAGGCTGATCGTCTCGGTGTCGTCCGCGCCGTGCATGCCGGTGGCGTGGGCGGCGCGGTCGGCGGCGGCCCGGGCGAAGGAGCCGACCTTGGCGACCTTCGGGGCCTTCGCCGCTGTCGTGGGCGTGGCTTGCACGGCCCCAGCCGCCGTCTGCGAGGCGCCCGCGGCCGGGGCCATGGCTGCGGTTGACCCTCCGCGTGCGGGGGCTGGGGCCACCCCGGGCTGCGACGTCGCGGGGGCCGGTTGCGCGGGCGCGCTGCCGGCCCGACCGGCAGCGACAGCGGCGGCCGGGGCGGCGGTCGACGGGACCGGCGCGGACTGGGCGGGCAGCTCGGTGGTCTGCTCCGCGATGGCCTCGGGGTTGACCTGTTCCCTCGACCAGGGGGCGATCTGCGCAGCGAGGTCGCCCGGGTCCAGCGGCCCGGCTCCCTCGTTGAGGGTCAGGCGGCAGATGGCGTCGAGGTCACCGGGCACGCCGGCGGCGATCTCGGACGGGGCGGGGACGCCGTTGGCGAGGCGCGGGGCCGCTTCGAGGCCTTCCACCGGGGTGTCGACCGGCCAGCGGCTGGTGAGCGCGGCGTAGGCCAGGGCCACCAGCGCGACGGCGTCGGCCCGTGAGGCCTCCACGGGGTCGACCTCGTCGACGCCGTCGAGCGCGGCCGCGATGGCCAGCCCGGACACCTTGACCGTGCCGTCGGAGGCGCGCATGACCTCGTGCGGGGTGAGGCGCTGGTGGTGCAGGCCGCGCGAGCGACCCGTCTCCAGCCCGGCGGCGGCTTCGCCTGTGACCCGGCGAACCTCCTCGGCAGGCAGTCCTCCCTGCCCCAGCAGGGAGGCGACGGAGCGGGCCCCGGGCAAAGACTCCTCGACGATCCACGCGAACTCGTCCTGGACCCCGACGTCGAGGACGCGCACGAGCCGGGAGTCCTCGACGCCGGCCGCCCGGCGCGCCGCGTCCATGGCCGCGTCGGCGTTGGGGTGGTCGCTCGGGAAGACGGTCAGGTTGACGTCACGCTCGAGCGTGGTGTCGTGGGCGGTCCACCGGGCACGGTCCCGCGACCGGGACAGCCGTCGCTGCACGGTGTAGCGGTCCCCCACGATCGTCCCCGGGCCCAGGCCGTGCACTCGGCAGCTCCCCTCGTCGTGTCCATCGGTCTGGCCACATCCTAGGTGGGCGTCAGGCTCCAGGGACGAGGCGACGCACCTTCGACACGACCGGTCCGAGCAGCTCCTCCACCTCGCGCACGCGCAGCGCCCGCGCGAGCACCAGGTAGACGACACCGAACACCAGGCCGGCCAGGACGAGGGTGACGAGGTTCTCGACCCGCCCGGAGACCACGGACTCCACCCCGAGGCGGACCAGGTATGCCGCGCCGCCGGCCACGACGGCGGCGACACCCAGACGCGTGTAGGTGCGCGCGACGGGGCGCAGGGGCAGCCCGTCCAGGCGCCGACGGGCCCAGACCAGGCCCAGCGAAGCCCCGGCGAGGTTGCTCACCGTCTGGCCGAGGCCCACCGCGATGCCCATCCAGGCGACGGGCAGCGTCAGTGCGACGAGGCTGATCGCGGTGCCGACGCCGCTGGAGACGAGCTGCAGGACGAACGGGGTCCGGGCGTCCTCGAACGCGTAGTAGACGCGCTGCAGCAGGTAGAGCGTGCCGAACGGCACGAGGCCGGCCATCATCGCCACCATCACCACGGTGGTGGCGTGCACATCGGCGGCGGAGTTCTTGAAGAACAGGGTGCCGACGAGCGCGGTGCCGAGCACGAAGCTGGCCACGGTCGCCGGGACGGTGGCCACCGCCGTGAGCCGCATGCCCCGGCTGACGTCCCCGCGCACCTCGGCGAGGTCACCGGTGTTGGCGGCCTTGCTCATCCGGGTGAACAGGGCGGTCACCAGGGAGACGGTGACCAGGGAGTGGGGCAGCATGAACAGCAGGAAGGCGTTGCTGTAGGCGGTCAGCCCCGGCTCGTGCAGGTGCTGCTCCGAGCTGAGGCTCGTCGCCCGAGTGAGCACCTTGGAGGTGACGATGAACGACGCCTGGGAGACTCCGAGCGCGGCGAAGGTCCAGCCGGCCACCGTGGACGACGAACGCAGGCCGACGCCGCGGAAGCCCCAACGCGGACGGAAGCGGAAGCCGCCACGGCGCAACGGGACCAGCAGGACCAGCGCTTGGGCGATGATGCCCAGAGTCGTGGTGCCGGCGAGCAGCCAGATCATCCCGGGGGTCCAGGCCGAGACGTCGGGCTGGCGGGGGTAGCGCGTCAGGAAGATCGCCATGCCGGCGATCGACACCACGTTGGCCACGACAGGGGCCCACATGTATGCCGCGAACTGGGACCGCGCGTTCAGCACCTGCCCGAGCAGCGTGTAGAGGCCGTAGAAGAAGACCTGCGGCAGGCAGATCAGGGCGAACGAGATGCTCAGGCTCATGGTCTCGGGGGAGAAGCCCTGGCTGAAGAGGCGGACCAGCAGGCCGGCGGCCGCGGTCACGACCAGGGTCAGCACGCCCATGGCCACGATGGACAGGGTCAGGAGCCGGTCCACGAAGTCCTGGCCGCCATCGGCGTGCTGGGCCGCCTTGGTCAGCTGTGGCACCAGGACCGCGTTGAGGACGCCACCCGCGAGCAGCAGGAACAGCAGGTTGGGCAGCGTGTTCGCCACCTGGAACGCATCGGCGGACAGCCCGGTCATGCCGATCACGGCCCCGAGCATGGTGGCCCGGACCATGCCCAGGACGCGGGACACGATGGTGCCGGCTGCCATGACCGCGCTGGAGCGCGCGAGGCTGGCGGTGGAGTCGCTCATGGCAGGACATTCTCCTGTGGGGGAAGTGCGGGCCGGGTGCGGCCCCGGCGCAGGGACCGCAGGACGCCCAGGACGAGCACGAGGCCGGCCGCCACGCCGAGGACCCAGTAGACCCAGCCTGAGGTCGGGCTGACCCTGACGTCGACCCTCGCTCCCTGGCCGATCGGGGTCCCGTTGGCCGAGCTCAGGCTCGCCTGGATCGGGACCAGCCCGGCCGCGACGGCGGTGACGTGCACCTTGACCGTGACGCGGCTGCCCCGGTTGATCCGCAGTGGCTCCGGCTGGTCGTCGATGCGCAGCCGCGGGCTGCCCGGCTCGAGGTGCAGGCGCACGTCGTGCACCGACGTCTCGAGGGTGTTGACCACGGTAATCTGCAGGACCCCCTGGTCTGCCAGGAAGTTGACGGTCGCGGGGTTCACCCGAATGCCCGAGCTCACGCCGGACACGGCCCCGTCGACGGCGTCGCGGAGCGTGGCGAACGAGCGGGGCTGCCCGCGCCACCGCGAGGAGAGCTGCTGGGCGTTGGCGTCCTGCCAGAGCGCGGCCGGGAACTGGCTGGGGTCCACCACGCTGGCGACACCCTCGATGCTGGAACGCGTCTGAGGCAGCTCGGCCAGCGTCGACCGGGTCAGCGGGGAACGCCCCGGCGCCAGGGCGTCGGCGTACCGGCGGGGAGCCACGGCCGCGCCGGCCTCGGCCTCGGCGTCCACGGCCTCGTGGACCAGGTCGGTGGTGCTGACCGTGGTCAGCCAGGGTGCCGCGGCGCTCGCCTTGAGCAGCGCGGCCACGCTCGCCGGGTCTCCGGCGAAGGACCGCGACGCCGCCACCAGCGCCGAACGCCGCACCGAGGGCCGCTCCTGCAGCATCGTGATCGTCTCGGCGAGAAAGCGCTCGATGACGGCCGTCGTCTCCTGCGGAGACCGGGTGGCGGCGAGCAACGAGCTGAGCTGGTCGTCGTAGGCCAACAGCGGCAGGCCGTCGGGGGTGCGTCGCCCCGCACTCGGCGTGACGCCGTCGTCGGTGACCGGCAGCGAGGACGCCGACACCACTCCGGCGGTGAGCCCGTTGCCCCGGAACAGGTTGCGCAGCCCGGACTCCCGGGCCGGCGTCATCCGGCCGTCGACCGGCCAGGCGATGTCGTCACGGACGCTGTGGCCCACTGCGGCGCCTAGCTGGTCCGGGGTGGCCATCACAGTGGCAACGCTCGGGTCACCGGGGGAGAGGCCCAGCGTGGCCGCCAGGTCGGGGTCCGAGTAGGGCAGCGCCCACAGGGGATGGGCCGAGCCGGCCGCGGCGAGGCGGTTTCCCAGCGAGGTCGTCAACGTGGTGACGGCATCGGCCGGCGGGGTGACCGGACCGGTCCCGCCCGTGCTCGGCGTCGGCGTGGGGGTGGAGGTGGACGTGGGGGTGGGCGGCGGGGTGGTCGCGCTCGCGCCGGCCGGAGGCCCGAGCACGGCCGGGTCCACGAACCAGGTGACGCGACCGGCCCGGGTACCGGTGATCAGCCGGTCGATCCGCGAGCCGGGGCCGATCGCTTGCTGCCAGGCCCGCGTCCGCGCGCGGCTGGGCGCCCCGAACAGGGCGGGGTCGGGGTCCAGGGTCAGCGGGACCAGCCAGGCGAGGGAGAGGGGGGTGAACTCCTTGCGCTGGTACCACGGCAGGAACGTGTGCGAGGTGCCCGCGGGGGTCTCGGCCCCGGCAGGGGCGGCCTCGATGGCCAGGGGCAGGGCCGCGAAGGCCGAGGGGTTGGACACCGCCCGGGCCGGGATGGTGAGGGAGAACGCCGCCGTCTGGCCGGTGGTCAGGGAACCCTTGAGTGCCTGGTGGGCGACCACCGGACCGGGGGTGACCTCGCGTGAGCCCTGCGCCCACGAGGCCACCTGCTCGCGGTTGCCGAGGCCGTCGGCGCGCAACCGGGCCACCACGGTGGGGTTGGCCAAGGGGGCGGCACCGGTGTTGCGGATCGTGCCGCGCACCGTCACGGCCTGGCCGGGGCGGGCGATCTGGGGGCTGAAGGCGTCCAGCTGCACCGTCACCCTGGGCCCGGTCGCGGCGGGAGCCGTGAGGGGTGCGGTGGCCTGCGGGACCGCGGCCGCGGTGGCCGCAGCCGGGGCCACCACGGCGGTGGCCACGAGGGCAGCGGTGAGCACCCGACGTACCTGCGTCCACATGTGCGTGTCCTGCCGTCGCGTCACGCGGAGCCCGCCAGCCGCTCCCAGGCGGCCTGGGCGATGCGGCGTTCGTTGGGGAAGGTGAGGTGCTCATGGACCTCGTCCAGGGCGACCCAGGCGACGTCGATGGCCTCGGCGTCGGGGTCCCCGTCGATACTCAGCTCGCCTCCGGTGGCCTCGAGCAGGAAGTGGTGGACCACCTTGTGGATGCGCCGGTCCGGGGTGGAGAACCAGTAGTCGATGGTGCCCAGCGACTCGATCACGCGGCCGATGATGCCTGTCTCCTCCGCGACCTCACGGGCCGCCGTCTCGGGCAGTGACTCACCCGGCTCCATGTGTCCCTTGGGCAGGCACCACTCCACGCGACCGGCCCGGTTGCGCCGCGCGATCACGGCGATGCGGGCCGCGCCGTCCTGGACGTCGATGACCACCCCGCCGGCGGAGGTCTCCTCCACGGCCGGCAACCGGCGTGGCAGCCGGGTCGGCCGAGGGTCCGGGGAAGTCACCCCGTCACTGTAGCCAGCGCCGCGATGACCCTACCTGTCAGCGCAGGCGGTCGCCCGTCACGCGCCGTCACCTACCCTTGAGTCTCGTGTCCTCCACCGCCCGACCCAGCTCCCTCCTGCAGGAGGCCGTGCGCCGCCTCGCCCCCGTCCTGCCGCTGCTCACCGAGCTCGGGGAGCGTTTCGTCGCAGCCGGGCACGAGGTGGCCCTGGTCGGTGGCCCGGTCCGGGACGCGTTCCTCGGCCGCACCTCGCCCGACCTCGACTTCACCACCGACGCCACGCCGGAACAGACCGAGAAGGTCCTGCGGGGCTGGGTCGACGCCCACTGGGACGTCGGGCGGGCGTTCGGCACGATCGGGGCGCGCAAGGGCACCACCACGATCGAGGTGACGACCTACCGCGCCGACGCCTACGACCGCACCACCCGCAAGCCCGAGGTCGCCTTCGGCGACAACCTCGCCGACGACCTGGTGCGCCGCGACTTCACCGTCAACGCCATGGCGCTGCGGCTGCCGACGCTGGAGTTCGTCGACCCGCACGACGGCCTCGCCGACCTGGCCGCGCGGGTCCTGCGCACGCCGGGGACGCCGCAGGAGTCCTTCGCCGACGATCCGCTGCGCATGATGCGGGCGGCCCGGTTCGTGGCCCAGCTCGGCTTCACCCTGGCGCCGGAGGTCGACGCGGCGGTCCGGGACATGGCCGGGCGGCTGGAAATCATCTCGGCCGAGCGGATCAGGGTGGAGCTGGAGAAGCTGCTGCTCTCGCCGGACCCCAAGGCGGGCCTGCGGGTGCTGGTCGACACGGGGCTGGCCGACCAGATGCTCCCCGAGCTGCCCGCCCTGAAGCTCGAGCTCGACGAGCACCACCGGCACAAGGACGTCTACGAGCACTCCCTCATCGTGCTGGAGCAGGCGATCGCGCTCGAGGGGCCGCCGGACGGCCCGGAGGAGTCGGTGCCCGGTCCGGACCTGGTGCTGCGCCTGGCCGCGCTGCTGCACGACATCGGCAAGCCGGCGACCCGCCGGTTCGAGCCCGGCGGCGGCGTCAGCTTCCACCACCACGAGGTCGTCGGGGCCAAGATGACGGCCAAGCGGCTGCGCGCCCTGCGTTTCGACAAGGACACGGTCAAGGCCGTCTCGCGCCTGGTCGAGCTGCACCTGCGCTTCCACGGCTACGGCGAGGGCCAGTGGACCGACTCCGCGGTGCGCCGCTACGTCACCGACGCTGGGCCGCTGCTGCCGCGCCTGCACCGGCTGACTCGCTCCGACTGCACCACCCGCAACGTGCGCAAGGCCCAGCGCCTGTCCCGCACCTACGACGAGCTCGAGGCCCGCATCGCCCGCCTGCTGGAGCAGGAGGAGCTCGCCGCCGTGCGCCCCGAGCTGGACGGCAACCAGATCGCCGAGGTGCTCGGCATCCGGCCGGGGCCGCTGCTGGGACGGGCGTACAAGCACCTGCTGGCCGTGCGGCTGGACCGCGGGCTGATCGGGGAGGACGCCGCCCGGGAGGAGCTGCTCGCCTGGTGGGCGCAGCAGCCGGAGACCGCCGGCTGAGGACGGGTCAGGCGCGCTGGCGCAGGCTGGCCTGCCGGTACGCCCAGGACAGGGCCAGGTAGGCCACTGCCAGCACGGCAAACACCACGGGCGCGTCACCGTCGGTCGGGACGACCACCGCGGCCACGGCGATCGCGACGACGAACGCGGCGTTGAACAGCACGTCGTAGACGCTGAAGACCCGGCCCCGGAAGGCGTCGTCGACGTCGCGCTGCACCAGGGTGTCCACGCAGATCTTCAGGCTCTGCCCGGCCCACCCGATGACCGCGGCTGCGACCAGCAGCACGGGCAGCGCGAGCACCGGGACGAGGGCGGCGGTGGCCAGCCCCGCCCCGGTCAGGGCCAGCGCGACGACGGTCGTCGGGTCGTGGCGGCGCCGCACCCACCAGGGCGTGACGAAGGCGGCGACCAGGAACCCGCCGGCCCCGGCGCCGAGCACCCACCCGAGCACGGTCAGCCCGCGCTGGCTCGAGCCGTCGCCGAAGTGGTTGCGCGCGAGCAGGATCAGGGCCAGCGTCGAGACCCCGAAGAGCAGCCGGTGGCCGGTCATCGCGCCCAGGGCGTTCGCAGCGGTATGCCGTGAGCGCAGGTGCCGCAGGCCGCGCACCAGGTCGCGAGCCACTTCGGCGATGCCGGCGGCGGTGCCCGGGGTGAACGGCTCACGGTCGGGCCCGAGCTGGGTGGGCCGCAGACGCAGGGCCAGTGCCGCCGCACCCGCGAGCAGCACGGCGACGATGAGCACCAGCCCCGGGTGGCCCGCGCCGGTCAGCCGGGCGGCGTAGGCGATCCCGCCGCCCACGAGGTAGGCGGCGGTGCCCAGCGTTGGGGTCACCGCGTTGGCAGCCACCAGGTGGGCGGGGTCGACCACGTGGGGCAGGCCGGCGGACAGCGCTGCGAGCAGGAACCGGTTGATGCTCAGGAAGGTGAGCACCACGGCATACAGGACGGGGTCAGGGGCGGGCAGGGCGAGCAGGACGGCCACGACCACGGCCAGGGCGGCCCGCACCAGGTTGCCGAGCATCAGGGTGTTGCGCCTCGACCAGCGGTCCAGGGGCACCCCGGCCCAAGGCCCGATCACCGTGAACGGCAGCGTGAGCACCGCGAACGCGGCGGCGATCCCCCCGGGCGTCGTGGCCCGCTCCGGGGAGAAGAAGAACAGCGAGGCGAGGGCGACCTCGAAGACCCCGTCGCCGAGCTGGCTGGTGAGGCGGACGGCAAGCAGCCGACGGAACGATGGCCCGAAGGCCCACAACCGGGGCGCGGGCGCGGGGCTCGCCGCGGCGGTCACGTCGCCATCGTGTCATGTGGAGGCGGCGTGGGCGGTTGGCACAGCCGTGTTGCCGCAGGAGGATCGAGGCATGGGGCGGGACGAGCGGTGGGGGCAGGCCGGCGGAACGGTCTTCGGCGGGAGGCCGACCGTCCTGGGGCATCGGGGGCTGGGCCGGGGACCGGGGGAAAACACCCGCGAGACGCTGCGCCAGGCCCTAGCCGTCGGGTTGCGCTGGGTCGAGACCGATGTGCGGCGCACGGCCGACGACAAGCTGGTCGTCGGGCACTTCCCCACGTGGCAGGACGGCTCGTTCGTGGCACAGCTGTCGCTGGACCAGGCGCGGGAGCTGGGGGCGTGCACGCTGGCGGAGTACGTCGGCGACCTGCCCGCGGGGATCGGGGTCAACCTCGACGTCAAGAGCTGTCTGGAGGACGCCCTGAGGCCCGCGGGAGCGACCACCGCAGGTCTGCTGGCTCCGGTGGCGGAGGACCTGGCCAGGCAGCGGCCCGTGCTGGCGACCTCCTTCGACCCCGCGGCGCTGCTCGGGCTCCGGGCCGGCGCGCCCGCTCTGTCTCTGGGCCTGCTCACGTGGGTGGGCTTCCCCCTGCGCAAGGCGGTGCCGGCCGCGGTGCACCTCGGCGTGGACGTCCTGGCCGCGCACTGGACCTCGTTCGGACCCAACGAGGTCGACCGGGCCCCGGTGCACGCCCCGCCGAAGGAGTCGATCGCCGTGGCGCACGAAGCGGGGCTGGAGGTCGTCGTCTGGTGCCCCGACGTGGAGCAGGCGCGTCAGCTGCTCCAGGACGGGGCGGACGCGGTGGTGGTCGACGACGTGCCGCGCGTGCTGCCGTCCCTGCGCGGCCTGGCGGACTGAGGACGGGGGCGGGCAGGCCGGCCCAGCTGTGGGCCGGGTCAGTCGAGGACGACGAGGACGTCGCCCTCCTGCACCACGTCGCCCTCCTGGACCCGCACGTCGGTGACGGTGCCGTCCTCCTCCGCGAGGACCGGGATCTCCATCTTCATCGACTCCAGGAGCGCGAGCTCGTCACCGGCGGAGACCGTGTCGCCGACCGAGACGAGGACCTTGGCGACGTTGGCGACGAGATCGGAGGCGACTTCGGTGCTCATGGGCTCACCCTAGTGGCCCAGACCACAGCCGCCTCCTGCAGAGGCCTGCTACAGCGGGTTGGGGCAGCCGACGTTGCCCCAGCCGTCGCACCCGAGCCGGATGTCCTCGGCGGTGCGCAGCAACACCCTGCCGCCGGAGTCCACCAGCAGGTGGGAAGAGCGTCCCCAGTAGTAGTCGGTCGAGGTGTTGTGGCCGGTGCCGGTGTGCACGCGCACCGAGGCGCCGGGGTCCAGCCGGGTGCGCGGCAGCTCGTAGGTGCTGCCCCCCACGGACACCACGAGGAACGACAGGTCGGTCCGGGTGGCCGCGGTGTTGGTGAGCGTGATGACCTCGCGGACCGGGTCGGCGGTGACCCGCACGTTCCCCTTGCGGGCGTCGGTGCAGGCGACGAGACAGGGGTAGATCGCGTGCGCGCGCAGGTCGCCCTGCGGGTCGAACAGGTAGGCGCCGTTGCCAGGCGCTCCGACGTCGACGTTGCCGAACTTGGGCCAGGTCGAGCCCCAGTAGAAGTTCGTGCCCGTGGGGATGCCCTTACCCACGTGAAGAGTGATGTAGCTGCCTGGGGCGATCGAGCTGTGCTCCGGAAAACGATAGGAATCGGGGGCGCCTGTTCGCACCCACCAGCCCCCGATGGCGAGCCGCGTCGTCCCGCCGTTGAGGATGCGGACGTATTCCGCGTTGGGGTTGGTGGACTCATCACCGTCGCCGTCGTAGTTGACCCAGAGACGGATGGGATTGCCTTGTTGGGGGCCGGAACCGCAGTACACGGGGTTCCAGAGCGCCTGTCCCTTCTTCGCTGCTTCCTGGGCGGCCGCCGAGTAGGGCTTCCAGCGACCCGTCTCGGGCGGGATGTTCAGCGGGATTGCCTGGCCGGCCTGCAGCATCACCAAGGCGGTGTCGACGACGCCGGTTCTGGTGACGGTGTCGACATACCGGACCGGCCGGCCCGCACTGACGGCGCGTGCGTTGGCAGCGGTGAGCCGAACGCGCTTGCCATAGGTCAACGAGCTCATCAGTGCCGTGGCGGGCGCCGAATGGCACTGGCCGACCTCCATGGCCTGGATGCCGGAGTTGCGGATGCTCTGCGGGGTGGTGATGCCGTCACCCCAGACATCCACGTTGATCGTGTCACCGTCGACAGTGCGCATCGAGCGGCCCTCGGTTACCGCACGTTGCTGCACCCAGGTCGCGGCCGCCGGGGTCGCGGTGAGCAGGACCGTCAGGCCGGCGAGGGTCGCGGTGACGATCGTGGCGCGCGGGCGGTGTCCTCGGGCTCGACGGGTCCACACAGCGTCGCCTCCGTTCCCCCCGCGGCAACGGATCCACGGGACCCAGCACGCTAGGGCGCCCGGGACCAAGGACATGGAGACTTGACCAAACCCGGACGAACTGCTGACTCAGGGACGAAACGGCCCGGCTGTCCGTGGTGGACAGCCGGGCCGTTCCGGTGTGCGTGCGGCAGGTCAGCGCGCGGTCAGCGCTCCTCGGTTCCGGCGATGAAGGCCTCGAGCCTGGTGCGGCCCTCGGTGTCCTCGCGCTGCACCGGCGGGGACTTCATCAGGTAGGACGAGGCGGAGATCAGCGCGCCGCCGATGCCGCGGTCCTTGGCGATCTTGGCCGCGCGGATGGCGTCGATGATGATGCCGGCGGAGTTGGGGGAGTCCCAGACCTCGAGCTTGTACTCGAGGTTGAGCGGGACGTCACCGAACGCACGGCCCTCGAGGCGCACGTAGGCCCACTTGCGGTCGTCGAGCCACTGCACGTAGTCCGACGGGCCGATGTGGACGTTCTTGTCCTCGATCTTGCCGGCGAGCGGGCCGGTGAGGTTGGAGGTGACGGCCTGGGTCTTGGAGACCTTCTTGGACTCGAGGCGGTCGCGCTCCAGCATGTTCTTGAAGTCCATGTTGCCGCCGACGTTGAGCTGGTAGGTGCGGTCCAGCACCACGCCGCGGTCCTCGAACAGCTTGGCCATCACGCGGTGGGTGATGGTGGCGCCGACCTGGGACTTGATGTCGTCACCGATGATCGGCACGCCGGCCTTCTCGAACTTCTCGGCCCACTCCGGGTCGGAGGCGATGAAGACGGGCAGGGCGTTGACGAAGGCGACGCCGGCGTCGATGGCGCACTGCGCGTAGTACTTGTCGGCCTCCTCGGAGCCCACCGGCAGGTAGGACACGAGCACGTCGACCTTGGCGTCCTTGAGGGCCTGGACGACGTCCACCGGCTCGGCGTCCGACTCCTCGATGGTCAGGCGGTAGTACTTGCCCAGGCCGTCGTTGGTCACACCACGCTGCACGATGACGCCGGTCGGCGGCACGTCGGCGATCTTGATGGTGTTGTTCTCGGAGGCGTTGATGGCCTCGGAGAGGTCGAAGCCGACCTTCTTGGCGTCCACGTCGAACGCGGCGACGAACTCGACGTCCTTGACGTGGTAGTCACCGAACTGCACGTGCATCAGGCCGGGCACAGTGCCGTTCGGGTCGGCGTCCTTGTAGTACTCGACACCCTGAACCAGCGAGCTGGCGCAGTTGCCGACGCCAACGATGGCGACGCGCACGGATCCCATGGGGGTTCTCCTTGTTGTGGGTGGTGGAACTGCTCGGGGGGAAGTGGTGGGTATGACCGTCGGTCAGGTCTGCGGGACCGGCCCGCCACCGGGTGGCAGCGGGGGGCCGGTGCGTTCGGCGCTGATCAGCTCGGAGAGCCAGCGCACCTCCCGCTCCGCGGACTCCAGGCCGTGCCGCTGCAGCTCAGCGGTGTAGGCGTCGGCCCGCTCCCGGTTCTTGACCGCGGCGGAGCGGAACGCGTCCAGGCGCTCCTCCAGCCGGCTGCGCCGGCCCTCGAGGATGCGCAGGCGCACGTCGGCCTCGGTGCGGGCGAAGAAGGCGAAGTGCACGTCGAAGGTCTCGTCCTCCCAGGCCGCGGGACCGGCGTCGGTCAGCAGCTCCTGGAAGCGCTCCTTGCCCTCGGCGGTCAGCTCGTAGACGATCCGCGCGCGCCGGCTGCTCGGGGCGGGAGCCGCCCTGGCCGGGTCGGGGGAGGTCTCGGCGATCCAGCCGCGCTCGACCAGGTCGCGCAGGCAGGGGTAGAGCGTGCCGTAGGAGAGCGCACGGAAGGCGCCGAGGATGGTGTTGAGGCGCTTGCGCAGCTCGTAGCCGTGCATGGGCGCGTCGTGCAGCAGGCCGAGGACGGCGAGCTCGAGCAGAGCGGCGCGACGGCTCATGGGGCTCACCTCCGGGATGGTGCGTTCGGTCACAGCTGCTGCTGGTGCGCGCCACCATACCCCACAGATATATCGCAGCGATATATCTGCATTTCGACGTACCGCGCTCGCCCCGTTACGCTCGGGCGGCGTGGGCCGCCCCCACGACCGGTTTCGACGAGGCACGCACAAGACCCGTCGGCATACTGACCGGCAGCCACGCCCGCTCGTTCAACGGAAGAAGACACGTGAACGCACAGACCCGAGCAAGTACCGCCGGCCGACGCCGTGCCCAGCCGCCCCAGAAGCAGCAGGGCTGGCGCCGGTTCTTCACGTGGAAGCGGGTGCTGCTCACGCTGGCGGCGCTCGGTGTGCTCGGCGTGGCAGGCTTCGCCGTCGCCTACGCGACCACCCCGATCCCCAACCCCAACCAGCTGGCCACCTCGCAGGCCTCGGTCATCTACTACGCCGACGGCAAGACCGAGCTGGCCCGGATCAGCCAGATCAACCGCGAGTCGGTGTCGCTGAGCAAGGTGCCGCTGCACGTGCAGCGGGCTCTCCTCGCAGCGGAGGACCGCAACTTCTACAACGAGAGCGGGGTCTCCCCGACCGGTATCGGCCGGGCCGTGCTCGTGGCCATGCGGGGCGGGCCCACCCAGGGTGGCTCGACGATCACGCAGCAGTACGTCAAGAACTACTTCCTCACCCAGGATCAGACGATCACGCGGAAGTACAAGGAGCTGATGATCTCGATCAAGGTCGATCAGTCCCAGAGCAAGAACCAGATCCTGGAGAGCTACCTCAACACCATCTACTTCGGCCGGGGTGCCTACGGCATCCAGGCCGCGGCGAAGACCTACTTCGGCAAGGACGTCTCGCAGCTGACCGTGGCCCAGGGCGCCCTGCTCGCCTCGGTCATCAACGGCCCCTCGCTGTACGACCCGGCGAACGGCCCGCAGGCGCTCCAGGCCGCGAAGAACCGCGTGCAGTACGTCCTGGACGGCATGAAGAAGGAGGGGTGGATCACCCAGGAGCAGTTCGACCAGGCGAAGTTCCCCAAGGTCGACGACCCGAAGAACCGCCAGAAGTCCAGGAACGGCGCCCTGGGCTACATCACCAACGCGGTCAAGGACGAGCTCAAGAGCCGGCTCAAGCTGACCGACGCCGACATCGACCGGGGTGGCTACAAGGTCGTCACCACGATCGACAAGAACGCGGAGGACTCGGCCATCCAGGCCGTGAACGACAACCTGCCCGGTTCGGGGTCGAGCCAGGCCTCCAAGCAGCTGCACGCAGGCCTGGTCGCGATCAAGCCCGGTGACGGCGCGATCGTGGCGATGTACGGCGGCCGGGACTACAACAAGGTGCAGTTCAACTCGGCCACCGACGCCCACCTGCAGGCGGGTTCGACGTTCAAGGCCTTCGGCTTGCTCGCCGCGCTGCAGAAGGGCATCAGCACCAAGACCCGCTTCGACGGCCACAGCCCGCAGGACTTCCCCGAGTTCAAGGGCCAGAACGGCTCGACGGGCAGCGAGGTCGACGCCAACGGCACCATCCGCAACTTCGGCGACGAGCAGTTCGGTGACATCGACCTGCGCACGGCCACGGCCCACTCGGTCAACACCGTCTTCGCGGCGCTGAACATCAAGGTCACGCCCCAGTCGACGATGGAGGCGGCCATCGCCGCCGGCGTCCCGGAGTCCACACCGGGCCTGAGCCCCAACTACGCCAACATCCTCGGCTCCGCCTCGCCGAGGGTCATCGACATGGCCAACGCCTACGCCACCATCGCGGCGCAGGGCACCCGGGCCAAGCCGTACCTCATCAAGTCGGTCACCTCGGGCAGCGGCAGCATCGACTACAAGGCCAACAAGGACGTGCGCCCGGCCTTCGACAAGGACGTCACCGCCGACGCCACCGACGCCATGACCCGTGTGGTCAAGGAGGGCACCGCCCAGCACGCCCAGGAGCTGGGCCGCCCGGCCGCCGGCAAGACCGGTACGACCACCAAGAACAAGGCGGTCTGGTTCGACGGGTTCACCCCGCAGCTCGCCGCCGCGGTGGGCATCTACCAGGGCGACGGCACCGGCAGCATCAAGGTCGACGGCTTCGGTGAGGTCACCGGTGGCACGTACCCGGTGAAGATCTGGACGGCCTTCATGGAGGGCGCCCTCAAGGGCAAGCCGGTCCAGGACTTCCCGCCGCGCGCCGGCATCGGCGACGACCAGGTCGCCCCGCCCACGCCGACCACGACGGCGACCAGCTCAACGAGCACCACCTCCACGACGAGCACGACGACGGCGCCGCCGACGTCCGCGACGACGACCAGGACCAAGGGTCCGAAGCCGACGTTCACCGTGCCGTTCCCGGGTGGCGGTGGCCAGACCTCCACGGGCGGAGGGACCCCGACCACCGGTTCGACCTCGGGCGGAGCCGGCAGACGCGGCCAGCCGACGCCGACGCCATAGCGGCACCCACGCCCACGGGGCGCCTCCTGCACCATGCGGGGGCGCCCCGTCGCCGTCTCCCCGGTCGATGCGGGGCACGGCATACCGCAGGGACGTCGGCCACGGGCCAGCCAGAGCCCGTAGTCTGCGCGACATGCGCCCGAGCACCTCGCCCGACCAGACCGTGGCGCCGACGCTGGAGGACCCCGTGGCGGCGGCGGCCAGCCAGGTCGCCGGAGGCCCGTTGGGCCGGTATGCCGCGATCGGGCGCCGCTCGCGCGACGGCTGGCAGGCGGCCGCGGCCGTGCTCAGCGGACTCGTCGCGCTGATGGTCGCCCTCTCCGTGGCCCAGCGGGCGCACTGCCTGCGGACCGGGTGGAGCACCCCCGACCAGTTCTGGCACGCGTGCTACTCCGACCTGCCGCTGGTCTTCCAGACCTCCGGACTGGCCACCGGCACGCTGCCCTACCTCCACAACGGTGCCGGGTCGCTGGACCAACCGGTCGGGAGCGGCCTCGCCATGTGGGTCATGGCGCTGCTCGTGCCCGGCGGGCCGGTGACCACCCGGCAGCAGTGGTACTTCGGGCTGTGGGCGGTCCTCGTCACCGTGCTGCTCGTGCTGCTCGTCATCGTGACCGCCGCGTCGGTGCGCCGGCACCCGTGGAAGGCCGCCCACGTCGCGCTCTCGCCGGTCATCGTCACCGCCTCGCTGGTCTCGGTCGACCTGTTGGGCGTGGTGCTGACCTCCGTGGGGCTGTGGGCCTGGGGTCGGCGTCGGGTGCCGCTGGCCGGGCTGGTGCTCGGCCTCGCGGTCGCGACCCGCACCTACCCCCTCGTCATCGTGGCCGCCATCGGCCTGGTCGCGGTGCGGGGTGGCCGGCTGCGGCAGTGGGCCGCGCTCGCCGGCGCGACCCTGGCGACCTGGCTTCTGGTGTCGCTGCCCTGGCTCGTCGTCAACGCCGACGGGTTCCTGTCCACCTACCGGCGCTGGTGGGGCGCAGGGGCCGGCTACGGCTCGCTGTGGCTGGTGCCGCAGCTGTTCGACCACGACCTGCCTGTCGGGGCGGTGACGGTCCTGGCCGTGATGGGCTGGGTCGCCGCGCTGGTCGCCGGTGCTGTCCTCGCCCTCGCCACCCAGCGCCGGCCCGCCGTTGCCGAGGTTGCCCTGCTGATGCTGGCGATCGTCCTGGTGACCGGCAAGTCCGTGCCCGTCCAGGCGTGCCTGTGGCTGCTGCCGCTGATCGCGCTGGTAGGCGTGCGCTGGCGCGACCACCTCATCTGGGCCGGTAGCGAGGTCGTCTACTCCGTCGCGGTCTGGCTCTACCTCGCCGGGCTCAGCGTCAAGGACCGCGGCCTGCCCTCCGGTCCGTATGCCGGGCTGCTGCTCGCGCGGCTGCTGGCCCTGGGGTGGCTGGTCGCCCAGGTGGTGCGCGTGGCGCGGGCCCGGTGGGCCCTGCCCGAGGACGAGCTGGAGGAGACCGAGGTCGCCGAGCAGGAGCGGCTGGAGGGTGAGGTCGACGAGCTCGCCGGCCCGATCGCCGGCGCGGAGGACCGGGTCCTGGTGCGCTTCGGGTGACCCGGGCCGGACACGCGGTCGCTGATTTCTTCCCGGCCGCGACGTGCGGGTACCCTCGTGAAGTTCGCCGCGGCATACCCACTGTCAGTGACCACTGGCAGAGTGCGCCGCGGTGGGACGCTGCAACCCTCCTGTCACGGAAAGACCGTGACCGCTCTAGACCAAAGGAGGTGGGTTAACAGCATGCGTCAGTACGAGCTCATGATCATCCTCGACCCCGAACTCGAGGAGCGCACGATCCAGCCGAGCCTCGACAAGTTCCTCACCGTCGTCACCAAGGACGGCGGCACCGTGGACAACGTCGACATCTGGGGTCGTCGCCGGATGGCCTACGACATCAAGAAGGAGTCCGAGGGCATCTACGCGGTCGTCAACATGACCACCGAGCCGGCCACCGCCAAGGAGCTGGACCGCCAGCTCAACCTGAACGAGTCTGTCCTGCGGACCAAGCTCCTGCGCCCCGGCGCCTGAGAACAGGGGATCACACCATGGCTGGCGACACCGTCATCACGATCATCGGCAACATCACCAACGACCCGGAGCTGCGGTTCACGCCGTCCGGGGCTGCGGTGGCCAACTTCACCGTTGCGTCGACGCCGCGCGCGTTCGACCGTCAGAGCAACGAGTGGAAGGACGGCGAGACGCTGTTCATGCGCTGCTCGGTGTGGCGTGACGCGGCGGAGAACGTCGCCGAGTCGCTCCAGCGTGGCACCCGCGTGATCGTGTCCGGCCGACTGAAGTCTCGTTCCTACGAGACCAAGGAAGGCGAGAAGCGCACGGTCGTGGAGATGGAGGTCGACGAGGTCGGCCCCTCGCTGCGCTACGCGACGGCCAAGGTCAACCGCACCCAGCGCGGTGGCGGCGGCGGCTTCGGCGGCAACCAGGGCGGGGGCAACTCCGGCTTCGGTGGCGGCCAGAGCGCGCCGAGCGACGACCCCTGGGCCACCGGCCCGTCCGCGGGTGCTCCCCAGGGCGCTCCGCAAGGTGGCGGCTGGGGCGCCGGCCCGTCCTACGACGAGCCGCCCTTCTAACAGAAAAGGGAACAGGGAACACGCCCGACAAGGTGAGCCCTGTGACCGTGGTGAGACGGCTTCCTTGTGCCTGTGAAGCCGGCCGCACCAACAGGTGAGACGCGAGTCCCACCGGAACCACACGCTATCCCGGAGCACACACTCCGGGCTCTCACAGAATGGAGAGCACCACGATGGCCAAGCCCGTAGTGCGCAAGCCCAAGAAGAAGGCCAACCCGCTCAAGGCGGCGAAGGTCGAGAACATCGACTACAAGGACACCGCGCTGCTGCGCAAGTTCATCTCCGACCGCGGCAAGATCCGCGCTCGTCGGGTGACCGGCGTGTCCGTCCAGGAGCAGCGCCTCATCGCCACGGCCGTGAAGAACGCCCGTGAGATGGCCCTGCTGCCCTACTCCAGCTCGGCTCGCTGAGCTAGCTCACTGAGTCGTCGCGAAGGAGACAACCCATGAAGCTCATCCTCACCCAGGAGGTGTCGGGTCTCGGCACCGCCGGTGACGTCGTCGAGGTCAAGGACGGCTACGCCCGCAACTTCCTGTTCCCCCGCGGTCTGGCCACGGCCTGGACCAAGGGCGGCCAGAAGCAGGTCGACTCGATCCGCAAGGGTCGCGAGACCCGCGAGGTGAAGTCGCTCGACGAGGCCAAGGCCATCAAGGGCCAGCTCGAGGCCAAGGCCGTCAAGGTCGAGGCCAAGACCGGTGCGTCGGGCCGCCTCTTCGGCGCCGTCACCCCGGCCGAGATCGCCGCGGCCGTCACGGCTGCCGGTGGTCCGGCGCTGGACCGCCGCAAGATCGAGATCGCCACGCCGATCAAGTCCACCGGGTCGCACCAGGCGCTCGTGCGCCTGCACCCGGAGGTCCAGGCCACGGTCGCGCTGACCGTCGTCGCCGGCTGACGCACGCTCCCGCTGCCTCGGCAGCAGCCGAAGGGGCCTGGTTCCACGTGGAACCAGGCCCCTTCGTCATGCCCGGGCGCCGAGGGTCGGCGACGACGCCCCGACCGAACGCGACCCCGCCGCCTCAGGGGTGCGCTGGCACCTGGACCCCACGGATGAGCAGGTCGCGCAGGGCCGGCAGCGGCACCGGCCGGGAGAAGAGGTAGCCCTGCGCGAACAGCGCGCCGAGCTCACGCACCGCGTGCAGCTGCTCGGCGGTCTCGACCCCCTCGACGACGCAGGCCAGGCCCAGGTCCCGCGCCAGGGTGTTGACGGAGCGCACGATGACGGCGTCGCGCTCGGAGCCGGGCAGGCCGCGGACGAAGGCCTGGTCGACCTTGACGAAGCTGACCGGGAACCGGCGCAGGTAGGTCAGGGAGGAGTAGCCGGTGCCGAAGTCGTCGATGCCGATGCCGACGCCGTGGTCGCGCAGGGTGTTGAGCTGGGTCAGGGTGGCGTCGTTGAACTCCAGCAGCGCGGACTCGGTCAGCTCCAGGGACAGGCCGTCCGGCTCCAGCCCGGTCTCCTCGAGCACGCCGAGCACCTCGGCGGCCAGGCCCGGCAGGCCGGCCTGACGAGCGGACAGGTTCACGGTCACCGCCATCGCCCAGCCGGTCTCCCGGCGCAGCTGTGCCACCTCGGTGCAGGCCTGGCGCAGCACCCAGGAGCCGAGCGCCGTGATCAGGCCGGTCTCCTCGGCCACGTCGACGAGCTCGGCGGTGCGGATCAGCCCACCGTCCCGGTCGACCATCTTGACCAAGGCCTCTGCGCACACCACCTCGCCCAGGGTGAGGTCGACGATCGGCTGGAAGTGGACCTGCAGGCCCTCACCGGCCAGCCCGCGGCGCAACGCGGCGGCGGTCCGCGTGCGGGACTGGTTCGTGGCGTGCAGGGACTCGTCGTAGACGTCGGCGCGGTCCTTGCCGCGCCGTTTGGCGAGGTACATCGCCGCGTCGGCACGCCGGACCAGCTCCTCGGCGTCGAGGAACCGGGCACCCCCGGGAGGTGAGCTGAGCGCGATACCGATGCTGGCGGTGACGTCGAGCTCACCACCGGAGAAGGGGATCGGTGTGGCGAGGGCGTGCTCGACCCCGGCCGCGAGCTCCATTGCCTCCGCGTGGGTGGACACCCCGCAGCAGACGACGACGAACTCGTCCCCGCCGAACCGGGCGACCAGGTCCCCGGGACGGACGGCCAGGGGGAGGCGGCGCGCGACCTCCTGCAGGACGGCGTCGCCGGTGGAGTGGCCGTGGGTGTCGTTGACCAGCTTGAAGCTGTCGAGGTCGACGAACAGCACCGCCAGCTCGTCGGTGGAGTCGACCAGGGCGCTGAGGCTGCGGCCGAGGCTGCCCCGGTTGGCCAGTCCGGTGAGCGCGTCGTGCTGCGCCTGGCGGTGCAGGTCGGCCTCGGCCTGACGCCGGTCGGTGATGTCCTCGACCTGGGCCAGGGTGTAGTTCCGCCCGTCGGGGAAGGTCACCCGGGTCACCGAGAGCAGGCCCCAGACCACCCGTCCGCTGGAGTGCAGGTAGCGCTTCTCCACCCGGTAGACCTGACCGGTGGTGTGGTCGAGGGTGGCGCTGATCCGGGCGTTGCCGGCCACGTCGTCGGGGTGGGTGAAGACGTCCGAGGACCGGCCGATGATCTCCTCCTCCGGCAGCCCGAGCATCGCCGAGAACGCGGGGTTGACCGAGACGAAGTGCCCGAGGCTGTCGGACAGGGCCATCGCCACCGGCGAGCTGAGGAACATCGTGCGGAACCGCGCCTCGTGGGCGGCGCGCTCCTCCAGGGCCCGCTGCCGCTCGAGCACCCGGGACAGCTCGTGGGCGACGATGCGCAGCGTGCCGCGGTGGTCTGTGGCCGCGGCAGCCTCGCCGGTGTCGAAGAACTCGCAGACGCTCGTGACCCTGTCGCGCAAGGTCACCGGCACGACGTGCGTGGTCCGCACCCCGGCGTGCCCGAGCGCGGCCTCGAACGCGTCGTCCGAGGTCGGGTCGACGTCGAACACGCCGGCGCCGTCACTGTCGGTGACCCGCCCGTTGGCGCCACTCGCGTCGAACCCGGTCAGCACCACGGTGGGCGCCTGGTCGAGGGCGAGCGGGAGGACGTCCGAGGCGGGGCCGGCCGCCACGTGTCGCACGGGCGCAGCGGGGACGGGGCGGTCGTCCCCGGTCGCGCACGGCCGAAGCAGGGCCGCGGCGAAGCCGAAGTGCTCGCACGTCGCCCGGAGCGCCTCGGCCGCCGCCTCCTCGATGGTCAGCGCGTCGTGGGCAGCGGTGGCCACGGTGTGCAGCAGCCGCAGCCGGGCCGCGGCCTCCACCGACTCCTGGTGGGCGCGGGCGAGCAGCTCACGGGACCGGGTCTCCTCGGTGACGTCGCGGACCTCCATCTGCACCGCGGTCTGGCCCTCCCAGGGCACGGCGCTGGCCGTGATCTCGACGATGATCCGTCCGCCGTCGAGCCGCACCGCCTCACGGCGCCCGGCGATCTCGCTGCGCCCCGCGAGGATGTTGGCGATCATCGAGGCCGCCTCGGAGCGGTCGGACTCGGGGATGACGTCGAGCACCGCCCGGCCGAGCAGGTCCTCCTCGGTGGCCGCCCCGAGCAGCCGCAGCGCGGCGGCGTTGGCGAAGCGGAACCGCCCCTGGACGTGCACGACGATCGCGAACGGGGAGTGCTCGACCAGGGCGCGGTAGCGCTGCTCGGTCTCCGCGAGGGAGCTGCGGGTCCGCTCCAGCTCGGTGACGTCGGTGGCGATGCTCGCCACGGCGTAGGTGCGCCCGGAGACGTCCATGAGCGGGAAGCGCTGGGTGACCCAGGACTGCGGTCGTCCGCGGTCGTCCAGGAAGGTCTCGTGGCTGGTCCGCGCCTCCCCGGTCTGCAGCACCAGGGCGTCGTGGGCGCGGACCCCGGCGGCGGAGGCGGCGGGAAGGACGTCCTCGACGAGCCGCCCCACGAGGGCCTCCACCGGACGCTGCAGGAGCGCGGCGAAGGCGTCGTTGACCAGCAGCAGCCGGCCCTCGTCGGCGCTGCGGACGCTGATCACGGCGTCGGAGTGACGCAGCAGGCCCTCCAGGTATGCCGTGACGTCGGCGAGGCCGGCCTCGGCAGGGAGGGGGACGTTCACGAGCACCCTCCTGTCGCCGGCGCAGGGGAGCTGGGCCGTCCCCTGTTGGCCGCCAAGGCTAGCCAGCGGCGCGGTCGTCACGGTCGTTGTTTGCCCAAAGATGTCCCTTCCGCTGGTGTCCTGTGCCCCTCCCCGGGCCGGGGGGACCCGGCATACGCTGGCCGCACCCGCGCCCCTGAGCGAGAAGGACACCAGCCGTGAGCATCCCTGCCCCCCGCATCACCCACCTCGTCGGCGGCGCCCCCTGGACGGGGGTCGCCGAGCGGACCAGCCCGGTCTACAACCCCGCCAGCGGTGAGGTCACCGGCCAGCTCGACCTCGCCTCGGCGGCCACCGTCGACGAGGTCGTCAAGGTCGCCCACGACGCCAGCCGCGAGTGGGGACAAGCCTCGCTGACCCGGCGGGCCCAGGTCCTCTTCGCGTTCCGGGAGCTGCTCAACGCCCGCAAGGAGGAGATCGCCGCGCTCATCACCGCCGAGCACGGCAAGGTCCTCTCCGACGCCCTCGGCGAGGTCACCCGCGGGCTCGAGGTCGTCGAGTTCGCCTGCGGCATCCCGCACCTGCTCAAGGGCGGCTTCAGCGAGAACGTCTCCACCAAGGTCGACGTCTACTCCATCCGCCAGGCGCTCGGCGTCGTCGCCGTCGTCTCGCCGTTCAACTTCCCGGCGATGGTGCCGATGTGGTTCGTCCCGATCGCCGTGGCCTGCGGCAACGCCGTGGTCATCAAACCCTCCGAGAAGGACCCCTCGGCGGTCAACGCGGTCGCGCAGCTGTGGAAGGAGGCCGGCCTCCCCGACGGGGTGGTCAATGTCGTCCACGGGGACAAGGAGGCGGTGGACCGGCTGCTGGAGCACCCCGACGTCAAGGCCGTCTCCTTCGTCGGGTCCACCCCGATCGCGAAGTACGTCTACGAGAAGGGCACCGCCGCGGGCAAGCGCGTGCAGGCCCTGGGCGGGGCGAAGAACCACATGGTGGTGCTGCCCGACGCCGACCTGGACCTCGCCGCCGACGCCGCGGTCAACGCGGGCTTCGGCTCGGCCGGGGAGCGGTGCATGGCCATCTCGGCGCTGGTCGCGGTCGAGCCGGTCGCGGACGACCTGGTCGCGCGGATCCGCGAGCGGATGGCCACCCTGCGCACCGGTGACGGGACCCGGGGCTGCGACATGGGCCCGCTGGTCACCGGCGCGCACCGGGACAAGGTCGTCGGCTACGTCGAGGCGGGGGTCGAGTCGGGCGCCACGCTCGTGGTCGACGGGCGGGAGGGTGATGTCGACGGCGACGAGGGCGGCTTCTGGCTGCGCCCGACCCTGTTCGACCACGTCACCCCGGACATGTCGATCTACACCGACGAGATCTTCGGCCCGGTGCTGTCGGTGGTGCGGGTGCCGAGCTACGACGCGGCGCTGGAGCTGGTCAACGCCAACCCCTACGGCAACGGCACGGCGATCTTCACCAACGACGGTGGTGCCGCCCGGCGCTACCAGAACGAGGTCGAGGTCGGCATGGTCGGCGTCAACGTGCCGATCCCCGTGCCCATGGCCTACTACTCCTTCGGTGGCTGGAAGAGCTCGCTGTTCGGTGACAGCCACGCCCACGGCACCGAGGGCGTGCACTTCTTCACCCGCGGCAAGGTGGTCACCTCACGCTGGCTCGACCCGAGCCACGGCGGGCTCAACCTGGGCTTCCCCACCCACGACTGACCGCGCAAAGGCGCGTGACGGTCAGGTGCGGGAGGCCCCGGTGACCAGCCAGGCGTCGCTGCGGGAGCGCCAGCCCAGCGCCACCCCGCGCAGCACCATGAACCCGACGAACACCCACCAGAGCACGGTGAGGGCGTGCGCCTGGGCGGTGGCGGGGTCGGGCCCGGCGAGCAGGTCGGCCGCAGCCCGGCGGACCGCGAGCACCGCCGGCAGGTAGTGCGCGAGCAGCACGACCTGCGCACCGGCGAGCCACCGGCCGTCGCCGGCCCCGATGAGCACCCCGTCGAGGACGAACACCACGCCGGAGACGGGCTGGGACAGTGCCACGACCACCAGCGCTGCGGCGAGGGCCGCGCGCACCGCCGGGTCCGTGCTGAACAGGTCGGGAAGGAGGTTGTGCAGGGCGAGGACGAGCGCGCCGAGCACCACTCCCGCGCCAGCGCCCCAGCGCAGCATCGTCGTCGTCGCCGAGCGGGCGGCGGCCACGTCGGCCGCGCCGAGCGCCTTGCCGGTCAGGGCCTGCGCCGCGATGGCCAGGGCGTCCAGGGCGAAGGTCAGGAAGCTCCACACGGTCGCCGACACCTGGTAGCCGGCCAGAGGGACGTCGCCGAGCCCCGCCGCCACCCACGTGGTGAGCAGCAGCACGGCGCGCAGCGCCATGGTGCGCACCAGCAGCGGCACGCCCTGCCCCGCCGCGTGCAGCACCCGCGCCGGGTGCGGCCGCAGCCCGGCCCCCAGCCCGCGCGCCCGGTGGGTCACGACGAGGACCAGGCCGACCGCCATACCGGTCTGGGCGAGGACCGTGCCCAGCGCGGACCCGGCGATGCCCAGGTGCAGGCCCAGGACGAGCACCAGGTTGAGGGCGAGGTTGGCGCTGAAGCCCGCCACCGAGGCCACGAGCGGGGTGCGGGTGTCCTGCAGCCCGCGCAGGACGCCGGTCACCGCGAGGACGAGGAGCATGCCCGGTATGCCGAGCGCGGACACCCGCAGGTAGGTCACCGCCTGCGCGTGCGCGGCCGGGGAGGCGCCGAAGACGGCGGCGACCGGGTCGGCGGCGAGCCCGACGGCGGTGGCGGTGACCACGCCGAGGGCCAGCGCGAGCCACAGCCCGGCGAGGCCGGCCTCGATGGCCATCCGCTGCGACCCGGCGCCGACCTGACGGGCCACGGTGCTCGTGGTGCCGTAGGCCAGGAAGACGAAGACGTTCGCCGCGGTGACCAGTGCTGCGCTGGCCACGCCGAGACCCGCCAGCGGGGCGGTGCCGAGGTGGCCGACGATGGCCGAGTCGGCCAGCAGGAACAGCGGCTCGGCGATGAGCGCGAGGAACGCCGGCACCGCCAACCGCAGGATCTCCCGCTGCTGGCGGCTGGTCGTGGTGCTGCTCCGGGCCGTCACGGCGGGCAGCCTAGGCCGGTGCCGCCCCGGGCGTCGGTAGGGTCCGCCTCGTGACCGGACGTGAGGCGGTGCTGGCGTGGGTGGCCGACCAGGTGGTGGGCCTGCCCGCCGACCGGGTGCGCCGGGTCGGGGTGGACGGGGTCGACGGGGCGGGCAAGACGGTCTTCGCCGACGAGCTGGCGGTGGTGCTCTCCGGCCGCGGGGAGGGCGTGGTCCGGGCCTCGGTGGACGGGTTCCACCACCCCGCACCGGTGCGCCACCGCCGCGGCCGGAGCTCGCCGGAGGGCTTCTTCCGCGACTCCTACGACTACGCCCGGATGCGGGAGGCGCTGCTCGACCCGGCGGCGCCCGGCGGCTCCGGGATGGTGCGCACGGCGGTGCACGACGTGGCGGCGGACGCGCCGGTCGAGACGCCACCCGTGCCCGTCGGCGCCGGGGACGTGCTGCTCGTGGACGGGATCTTCCTGCACCGCCCCGAGCTGCGCGGGCACTGGGACTGGTCGGTGTTCCTGCAGGTCGACTTCGCGGTGTCGGTGCCGCGCGGGGCCGGCCGGGACGGCACCGACCCGGACCCGGCGGCGGACTCCCAGCAGCGCTACGTGCAGGGGCAGCGGCTCTACCTCGCCGAGTGTGAGCCGCGCCGGCACGCCAGCGCGGTCATCGACAACACCGACCTGGCCGCGCCGCGGGTGCTCACAGGTTCTTGAGCGCTTCGCGGCGCGACAGCGGCGCCATCCGGTCGCCCCACGCGGCCACGACCTCGCGCACCCAGTCCCCGGCCTCCGGGCCCAGGTGGGCGTGCTGGCGCAACGCCCAGCCGATCGCCTTGCGGATGAAGAACTCCCGGTCGGCCAGGTTGGGCTCGATGACGTCGACGAGCAGCTGCCGGTCGAGCTGGTCCTTGCTGGAGAGCTGGCTCAGGATCGCGGTCCGCCGCACCCACAGGTCGGGGTCCCGCGCCCACTGCCGCATCCGGTCGGCCTCGGTGTCGGGGTGCGCCCGCAGGACGTCCCCGATGCGATGCGAGGCGATCTCGTCGACGACATCCCACCACGCCCCGGTCACCACCAGGTGCCGGAAGAGCGGCACGCTGGCCACCTCCCGCGCCCAGGCGCGGTAGGTGCGGTGCCCCGCGAGGGCCAGGGCGGCATACCGCTCCTCCCGGTATGCCGCGTCGTCCCACAGGCAGCGCACCGCCGCCTCCCACTCCGCCCGGTCGGCGAGCCGGTGGGCGGGGTCGGCCAGCAGCGGGCGCAGGGTGGCCCGCTGCACCGGGGAGGTCAGCCCGCGGAACGGCATCGCGGACTTCATGTAGGCCTGCTGCCCCGTGGCGCGGGCGGGGTCGGCGGCCTCGGCCAGGGCCGCCCGGACGGCGCGGACCAGGGCGGCGCCAGGGGCCGCCGGGGTGGTATCGGGCATGGGCGCACCGTAGCGGCGATCTTTTTTCTGTCCACAGCCGGTGGACGGCTGTTTGTGCACGCCAGCGTGCGTGGCGCCGCAGGTTGTCCCCGGCAATTCACAGGGTTGTCCACACCGTGTGCACACTCGTCCACGGCGTGGTGCACAGGTTGTCCCCACCTTGTCCACAGGCCTGTGTTGAGGGGCTGCCACCCGCGGACCTACCGTTCTCCGCACGGGCGTTCCTGGCCGACACGACGGCCACCTTCCGGGGGAGTGTCAGACCACAGTGGTTGTCTGGTGTCACAGCCGGAGCACCCGGTGCGGCCGTGTTCATCGAAGGGGACCAGGTGTCGATCGCGGAGCTGGATGTCAGCGCCTACGGCGGTTCGTCGTCCCCCGACGGCCCAGACATGGACCGCCTGCCCCCGCAGGACGTCCACGCCGAGCAGAGCGTGCTCGGCGGCATGCTGCTGTCCAAGGACGCCATCGCCGACTGCGTCGAGACGCTCAAGGGCGTCGACTTCTACCGCCCGGCCCACGAGCTGATCTACGACGCGATCCTCGACCTCTACGGCCGCGGCGAGCCGGCCGACGCGATCACGGTCTCCGACGAGCTGAGCAAGCGCGGTGACCTGCAGCGGGTCGGCGGCCAGGCCTACCTGCACCAGCTGATCCAGTCGGTGCCGACGGCGGCCAACGCCGGCTACTACGGCCAGATCGTGGCCGAGCGGGCGGTGCTGCGCCGCCTCGTCGAAGCGGGCACCCGGATCGTCCAGCTCGGCTACGCCCAGGGTGGCGGCGACGTCGAGGACATCGTCAACGCCGCGCAGGCCGAGGTCTACGCCGTCGCGGACAAGCGCGGCGGCGAGGACTACCACGTGCTGGGCGACATCCTCGAGGCCGCGGTCGACGAGATCGAGCACGCTTCCGGCAGCAGCGGCGAGATGACCGGCGTGCCCACCGGGTTCACTGACTTCGACGCGCTGACCAACGGCCTGCACCCCGGCCAGATGATCGTCGTCGCCGCGCGTCCCGCGGTCGGCAAGTCGACCTGGGCGCTGGACATCGCCCGGTCCGCGGCGATCAAGCACAAGCAGGCCACCGTCGTCTTCAGCCTGGAGATGAGCCGCACCGAGATCACCATGCGCCTGCTGTCGGCCGAGGCCGGTATCCAGCTGCAGCACATGCGCAAGGGCACCATGCGCGACGAGGACTGGACCCGCCTCGCGCGCACCATGGGCGAGGTCTCCGACGCGCCGTTGTTCATCGACGACAGCCCCAACATGTCGCTGATGGAGATCCGGGCCAAGTGCCGCCGGCTCAAGCAGCGCAACAACCTGCGCCTGGTGATCATCGACTACCTGCAGCTGATGAGCTCGGGCAAGCGCGTCGAGTCCCGCCAGCAGGAGGTCTCGGAGTTCTCCCGTGCGCTCAAGCTGCTCGCCAAGGAGCTCGAGGTGCCGGTCATCGCGCTCTCGCAGCTCAACCGTGGTCCCGAGCAGCGCACCGACAAGAAGCCGCAGATGAGCGACCTGCGTGAGTCGGGATCGATCGAGCAGGACGCCGACATGGTGATCCTGCTGCACCGCGAGTCCCTCTACGAACGCGAGTCGCCGCGCGAGGGCGAGGCCGACCTGATCGTGGCCAAGCACCGTAACGGCCCCACCGACACCATCGTCGTAGCGTTCCAGGGCCACTACTCGCGCTTCACCAACATGGCCTCCAGCTTCTGATGTCGTCGATCACCAACGGGGTCGCCACGGCGGCCTCCTGGGAGGCGGAGTACGCCCACGGCCGCTACCTCGAGGCGGCGCCGCTCAGCTTCGTGCGCGACATCCTCGACGCCGCCGCCGACGCGCACCTGCCCGGTGAGGCGCTCTACGTCGGGTGCGGCAACGGTCGCAACGTGGAGCCGCTGGTCGACGCCGGCCTGGACGTGCTCGGCCTCGACATCGCGCCCACCGCGATCGCCCAGGCCCGGCGCCGGCTGCCCGAGCGCGCCGACCGGTTCCGGGTCGGCAGCCTCGACGACCTGCCCTCCGGGGCGACCTGGCCTGTGGTCATCGGCATCCAGGTGTTCCAGCACGGCACCCGCGCGGAGGCGCACCGTCACCTCGCCGCCGCGGCGGAGCGGGTGGCGCCCGGGGGCCTGCTCTGCGTCCGGGTCAACGCCTCGGCCACCGACGTCTGGCCGGCACACCGGGTCATCGAGCTCGGTGACGACGCCGGGTTCACGGTCCGCTACACCGACGGGCCCAAGGCCGGGCTGGCGGTCCACTTCTTCGCCGCGGACGAGATCCGTGAGCTGCTCGGTCCCGCGTTCATCCCCGTGCGCGACCTCAGCCTCGACGTCACCCAGCGCGAGGCGCCGGGCGTGGGCCAGTGGTCCCAGTGGGAAGGCATCTGGCGCCGCGACGGCGCCTGAGGGCCCCCCGGACCGCGGCTGAGAGGACTGCACCGGTCGGGCAGGTCACGGGCAGGGGCAGCGCCGCTCCTGCGGAAGGAGCCCCGGCCCACCAGAGACGTCGACCGTCGCAGGAGCGCTGTCAGCCGGCGTGGCCACCACGCTGATGGCCGGCGACTCGAGCGCCGGGACGGCCGACGCGTTCGTGGCCGTCACGAAGGGGCTCTGCACCTCGCCGACCGAGGTCAGGGCCGAGACCATGGCCACGGTCAAGGCAGCCACGATCAGCAGCGACGCACCGATCGCTCCGGCCATCTGCCGACGCGTCCACCCCACGGAATCCCACCCCTTCGCCGGCCACGGGATGTCCGGGCCATGCGCCAGTATGCCGCGGAACATCATGAAAGGGACCCCATGAGTGAGCCACTGACGACGGTCCGGCGTCTGGTCCAGGACATCCAGCCCTTCGACCAGCACGAGGAGGCCGACCAGGATGCCGTGCTGCGCTGGCTTGGCGAGACCGACGACGTCTTCCGGCGCGCGGAGCCCCGCACCCCGCCGCAGCACCTCGTCTCCTACTTCCTGCTCGTCGACCCGAGCGGTCCCCAGGTCCTGCTCGCGGACCATCGCAAGTCGGGCCTGTGGTTGCCCGCTGGCGGCCACGTCGAACCGGGGGAGAGCCCGGTGGACACCGTTCGCCGCGAGGTCGTCGAGGAGCTGGGCATCGCCGCGACCTTCCCGGCCTGGCTTGGCGAGAAGGCGTTCTTCCTGACCGTGACCGAGACGGTGGGTGAGCCCAGTGCGCGGCACGTGGACGTCAGCCTCTGGTTCGTCCTGCAGGGTGCCCGGCGGCAGGCGCTGGCGCCGGACCCGCGCGAGTTCCGGGCGGTGCGGTGGTGGACGCCGCAAGAGGTGGCCGCGGCCGATCCCGCGATCTTCGACCCCCACCTGGGACGCATGCTGGCCAAGCTCGCCGGGGTCATCCCGGGCCAGCTCGGTCGGGAGACTTCGACGACCCGCTCGTGATGCCGGAACGGCCATGACGAAGCAGGCTGGCCGCACGAGCGGACGCCTCGAGAAGACCGTCATCGACTGCCCTGACCCCCGCCGGCTCGGGGACTTCTACTGCGAGGCCCTTGGCATGCAGGTCACCGAGGACCAGGAGGACTGGGTGGTGATCGGGTCCGCACCGGACCGGCGCGAGGTGGCCTTCCAGCGGGTCAGCACCTGGCGGCCCCCACGGTGGCCGGACTCCGAGCACCCCCAACAGCTGCACCTCGACATCCGCGTGACCGACCCGGACGAGGCCGAGCGCCAGCTCCTCGCCGCCGGCGCCACGCGGACCCCCGGCGCCCGCGAGACCGGCTTCCGCGTGTTCGCGGACCCGGTGGGCCACCCGTTCTGCATCGTCTTCGGCTCCATCGGCGGCTGAGCCGCGCCCCGCCGCCCGTCAAACCGCGCAGGGGCGAGGCGAGAGCCCCGTGCATTCACCGGTGGTGCGGGTGCCCGTGGGTCGCGACCGTGGCCGGCAGGGACGTCCGAGCCGAAGGAGGCCGCCGTGGACATCTCCGGCTACTGGCCGCTCCTGCTCGCCGGGCTCGTCGGCTCCTTCGCCCACGAGGGGATGCGGGCACTCTCCGCGTTCGTCGACGGGGTGCGTCCCGGCGCGACCGAGCTGGCCTGGTCCGTCCTGCTCATCGTGCTGGGAGCCGCCGCCCCGCTGCTCTACGGCACCGGCACCCGATCCTTCTTCGAGGCGGTGCAGCTCGGGGTGAGCATCCCGGCGATCGTCTCCCTGGGCTTCCGCGCAGCCACCCCCCAGAGTGTGCGCGCCGAGCCACGCGGCGCGGGGTACCCGCGCTGGGCCAACTACCTGTCCTGGCGGTTCTGAGCCGTCCCGGTCCGGTATGCCGGGCCGCCACCACCGCGCCGGAAATGGCTCCGGCTGCGGCGGCGTCCGTGGCAGGGTCGGGGCATGACCGATGTCCCGATCGAGCCGGCGGCCGCGGCCGACCTTCCCCACCTGGTGCGCCTGGAGGTGGATGCCGGACAGCTGTTCCACACCGTCGGCCTGCACGAGGTGGCCGAGCACGAGGCCACGGTCGAGGAGCTGCAGGAGCCGTTGGCACAGCAGCGGATCTGGGTCGCCCGACGCGATGGTGAGGTCGCGGGATACGTCATGGCCGAGGTGCTGGACGGCAACGCGCACGTCGCCCAGGTCTCGGTCCCGCCCAGGCACGGGCGGCAGGGGATCGGGCGGGCGCTGGTCCGGCACGTCGAGGCGTGGGGGCAGGCCGCGGGTTGCCCGGCCACGACCCTGACGACCTTCCGTGACGTCTCGTGGAACGGGCCGTACTACGCCCGACTGGGCTACACCGAGCTCCCCGCAGCCGCCATCGGACCGGAGCTCGCCGCGACCATGGCCCGCGAGGCGTCGATGCCCGGCATCGACGCCGACCAGCGCTGCGCCATGGTCAAGCCGAACGCAGCGAGCACCGAGCCCCTCCAGCACTGAGCCTCGCCAACACCTTTGCCGCGCCCGGACCGGCGGCGCGACACTCGGGGCATGCTGACGCCCACGCACCTGATGGCCTTCGCCGCCGTTGCGGCGGTGGTGGTCGCCGTCCCCGGCCCCAGCCTGCTGTTCACCATCGGCCGGGCGCTGTCGGTCGGCCGAGGGCCGGCCCTGTTCACCGTGCTCGGCAACGGGATCGGCCTGCTCGCCCAGGTCGCCCTGGTCGCCGGAGGCCTCGGGGCGCTGCTCGCCGCGTCCGCCACGGCATACACGCTGGTCAAGCTGGCCGGGGCGGCCTACCTGGTGTGGCTGGGCGTCGACGCCATCCGGCACCGGCGGCGGCTGGGAGCAGCGCTCGGGTCCGGCCGCCGGGGCGCCACCGGCGCCTGGGCGAGCCTGCGCACCGGCGTGCTCGTCGGCGTCACGAACGCCAAGACCGTGGTGTTCCTGTCCTCGCTGCTGCCGCAGTTCGTCGACCCGTCAGGCCCGGCCGCGGCCCAGATGCTCGTGCTGGGCACGGTGTTCACCGCGATGGCCGTGGTCGGTGACAGCGTCTGGGCCCTGGCCGCGGGCCGCGCGCGGGACTGGTTCGCCGGGCGGCCGCGCCGGCTGGACGCCGTCGGCGGCGCCGGGGGCGTGATGATGGTCGGCCTCGGTGTCACCGTCGCCCTGACCGGCCGCCCGGACTGACCGCCGGGACGGGGGGGACCGAGGTCCGGCACCGGCTGCGCTCCCGGGGCCACCATCGTGACGTCGACACGAGGGATGAGGCACGGCATGCAGGGACGAGCACGAGCGCCGTGGTGGCGGGGACGGTTCGTGCGCTGGGTGCTGCTGCCCGTCGTGGCGGCCCTCGCCTTCTTCGTCGCAGCGATGAGGAGCGGGTCCCGACCGCTGGTCGACGTCGTCCGGCAGGGCAACAAGCGCGTGCTCAACCCGGTGATGCTGAAGATGGCGGGCCGCCGGCACTGGTACGCCGCCCGGGTCGAGCACGTCGGGCGGCGGTCCGGGCGGCCGTATGCCACCCCGGTCGTCGCGGTGCCTGTCGAGGGTGGCTTCGCCATCCCCTTGCCCTACGGCGACGAGGTCGACTGGCTGCGCAACGTCCTGGCCGCGGGCGAGGCGACCCTTGTGCTCGACGGCGTCCGACACCGGGTCAGGCAGCCGGTGGTCGTGCCGTCCGAGGCCGTCCTCGCCAAGGTGCCTCCGGACTGGGGCACCCGCACCCGGATCTACCGGATCCAGCACTGGCTGCGGGTGACCGAGGCCTCCCCCGGGTGAGCCGCCGTCACACCCAGTGGTTGTCGTGGCGCAGGAAGAACTCGGTGCGCTCCTGGTCGGTCATCGCCTCACGCCGGGCCGCGTCGAAGAGCGTCTCGAAGTAGTCCTCCCGCGGCGCGCCGGGGGCGAACAGCAGCAGCATCGACGCGGGCTCGCCGGACTCGTTGCGGAACCCGTGGATCCCGCCGACCGGGACGTAGAGGAAGTCCCCGGCCGTGGCGTCGACCCAGTCGGTGCCGTCGAAGAGGCGCACGGTGCCGGACAGGATGAAGAACGACTCCGAGAGCGTGCGGTGGAAGTGGGCGTCCGGGCCGCTGACGTGCGGGCCGAAGTCCCAGCGGTAGAGGCCGAACTCGCCGCCGGTCTGCGCCGTCGTGGCCAGGTAGTGGACCTGGTTGCCACCCGGCTGGCCGAGCTCGGGCTCCTGCGTGGCCGGGCGCATCCAGGCGCTGACCTCGCCGGACTCCCCGTGGTAGCGCTCCGGTGGGTACGACATGGGTGGTTCCTTCCTGTGGCGTCGCCGGCAGTCTGCAGCTCAAACCCAGATGGCGCAGGGGATTTCGTCGCTGAACCGCTCCGGTGGTGCGGGCAACGAGCTCGCCAGCCCCGCGGCATACCGCCTCGCGGACCAGGCGGCCGCGGCCGCGTCGAGCACGTCGTCGACCGCGGCCAGCGCGCCGGCCGGGCCGAGGTCCTCCGGCACCGGTATGCCGTGCCGCGCCAGCAGCGCGCGCCGCTCCTGGGTGCCAGCCCAGGTCTTCTTGCCCGCCGCGAGCGGTGCGCCGCCCATGGCTGCGAAGCTCAGCTCGGGGTGGACCTCGACGACGACCGGGTCCGCGGCGTCGCGGACGAGCGCGTCGACCTCGAGGACCTTGGTGCGCAGGGCGAACGCCTGACGGGAGAGGCCCTCGCCGGCCAGCTCGCGGTTCACCGCGACCGCCCCGGCGAAGTCGGCGGTGAGCAGGGCCGGTCGCACGGGCGTGAGGAAGATGGACTGCCACCGCGGGCCGAGGGCCTTGCGCGCCAACACATCCGCCTGGCGCCGGCCGGTATCGGGCAGGCCGATCGGCATGTCGACGGCGACACAGGCCAGCCCTCTGCCGCGCCCCGCCGCGTCAAGCACCTCGGTGATCGTCACGCCGTGCACCGCCGTGACGCGCCGACCCTCGAGGACGATGCCGACCCAGCCGGTGCGGCATCCGTCGACGCCGAGGACACGAACGCTCACCCGGCCTGTCTACCAGCCGCCGACGGCCCGCGGAGGTGACGGCACGGCATACCCGGGAACCGAACGGCCCAAGCGTGCACCGCCGGTCCGGACCCGTTCCACGACGGGTCCGGACCGGGGTACTGTCGGCAGGGACGGGACCGTGCAGGTCCCACAACGGAGCCGACGATGTCCGACAAGTCCCCGCGTCACACCATGTCGAAGAAGTCCGGCAAGTCCATCAAGGAGAAGCGGGCCGAGAAGAAGGCCAAGGCCTCCACCGAGGCGAGCCACGAGTTCATCGCGGGGGCCCGGAAGCGCTGAGCGCCTCCGCCACCGCGGCGATGTCGGCGGGCCCCACCCGGCAGCACCCGCCGACTGCCGACACGCCCGCACCCAGCCAGCCGGCCACCTGTCCGACGGCGAAGGCGGACCCGCCGGTCCACGACCGGGTCCGGGCGTCCCACCCCTCCCCGCTGTTGGGGTAGGCGAGGACCGGCTTGCCCGAGGCGGCAGCCGCGACCGGGACCAGCTCGGCCACCTCGTCCGGCGCGGTGCAGTTGGCGCCGACTGCGACGACGGTGTCGACGTCGGCGGCCATGGCGAAGGCCTCGGCCGGGTCCTCCCCGCGCCGGGTTCGGCCGCCGGCGCAGGTGAGTGACAGCCAGGCCGGTATGCCGTCCAGCCGGGCCAGCTCCTCCAGCAGCGCCTCGACCTCGGCCAGGCACGGCACCGTCTCGACCGCGAGGACGTCGGCGCCGGCCTCGGCCAGCACCTCCAGCCGGGGCCGGTGGAAGGCCCGCAGCCCCCGGACGTCCAGGTCGTAGGCGCCGGTGTACTCCGAGCCGTCGGCGAGGGACGCGCCATACGGGCCGATGGAGGCGGCGATGAAGAGGGAGCCCGGCGCGGGCATGCCGGCACGCGCCTGGTCGGCGAGCCGCACGCTGCGGCGCATCAGCGCCGCGGCCTCCTCCAGGGACAGGCCCGCCGCGGCGAACCCGGCGAAGCTGGCCTGGTAGCTCGCCGTCGTGGCCACTCGCGCCCCGGCGGCGTAAAAGGCCCGGTGGGCCTTGACCACGGCGTGCGGGTCGTCGGCGAGCAGCCGGGCCGACCACAGCGCGTCGGAGAGGTCGTGGCCCTGCGCCTCGAGCTCGGTGGCCAGGCCGCCGTCGAGGACCAGCCCACCCTCGGCCAGGGCAACCGCGAAGTCCGCCATGGCACCATCCTCACCCCTGCCGGGACCGTTGGCCGTTGCGGGAGGCGCCGGGCGCGCGCCACGCTCGGAGGCACGTGACCACGACGGAGGTGTCCTGACATGGCGGTGTGCGAGGTCTGCGGCAACGACTACTACATGTCCTTCGAGGTGCGCACGGTCAGCGGCCAGGTGCACATCTTCGACTCGATCGAGTGCGCGGCGCACCGGCTCGCCCCCGTGTGCGAGCACTGCCGTTGCCGGATCCTCGGCCACGGCGTCGAGGTCGAGGGCCAGCTGTTCTGCTGCGCCCACTGCGCCCGGGACAGCGGGGCGCCCGAGGGCACCGCGATCCGGGACAGCGTCGGGGCGCACCCGGTCGGCTGACGGGGCCCGGCGTCCTCACAGGTCGAGGGCGTAGACCTCGCCCTCGCGGCGGAACCCGATGCTCTCGAAGTACGGCTCGACCATTCCCGGCGGGGTGAGCACCCGGCGGAACCCGTGGTCGCGGAACAGCCCGCTGCGGCGGTAGACGAACTCGCCCGGCGCGAAGTCGCGGAACCGCGGGGTGACGTAGTCGAGGTCGACCTGCGCCGTGCCGGCCCCGGCGTCGCGCACCAGCACCACGCCGACCGTCTCGTCGCCGCGCAGGACGAGGAACGCCGCGCGCCCCGGCACGTCGGGGTCGTAGACCATGTCCGGGTTGAAGTGCCGGATGTCGCCCTCGTGGATGCGCAGGAAGTGGCGCAGGTACTCGTCGCGTGGGGACACCTCGAGCACGGTGTAGGTGCCCTCGTCATGCCGCCCCGCGAGCAGCCGGCGCAGGTGGTAGACGTTGATCACCGCGAGGGTGACGTTGAGCCCGACCATCGGCCAGACCCCGAGGACGCCGTTGTAGGCAATGAGGATGACGGAGCCGACGAGGTTGAGCAGCCTCAGCCGCAGGATGCGGGTCTGGAGCAGCGACCAGACGAGGATGGCCGACCCAACCCAGCCCAGCACCTCCAACCACGCCATGTGCCGGAGGGTATCGCGCACCCTCAGCGCGCGGCTCGGCCCACCGACCGCACGCCCCCCTTGCGCAAGATGTGGTCGCTGAAACGCCCGGAAACCGGTCCTCCGGCGGCCCTAACTTGCGCAAGGTCAGGAGGACAGGGACTCGGCGAGCTGGTCGACCATCCAGTCGAGGTCGTCCTGCCCGATGACGATCGGCGGGGCCAGCCGGATGGTCGAGCCGTGGGTGTCCTTGGCCAGCACACCGCGGGCCAGCAGCCGCTCGCACAGCTCACGCCCGCTCATCAGGGCGGGGTCGACGTCCACGCCGGCCCACAGCCCGCGGGTGCGTACCGCCGTCACCCGGTCGCCGACCAGGTCCAGCAGCCGCTCGCGCATCCGGGCGCCGAGCTCGGCCGCCCGGGCCTGGTACTCCCCGGTCTGCAGCAGCCCGACCACCGCCTGCCCGACGGCGCAGGCGAGCGGGTTGCCACCGAAGGTCGAGCCGTGGCTGCCCGGGGTGAGGACCTCGAGCACCTCCCGGCGGGCCACGACGGCCGAGACCGGCACGATGCCACCGCCGAGCGCCTTGCCGAGCACGTAGGCGTCGGGCACCACGCCCTCGAGCTCGCACGCGAAGGTCGAGCCGGTGCGCCCGAGACCGGACTGGATCTCGTCGGCGACGAGCAGCACGTTGGCGGCGGTGCACATCTCGCGGACCTCGGCGAGGTAGCCCGGCGGCGGGACCTGCACCCCGGCCTCGCCCTGCACCGGCTCGATGAGGACGGCCACCGTGGTCTCGTCGATCGCGGCACCCAGGGCGGCGGCATCGCCATACGGGACGATCCGGAAGCCCGGGGTGAACGGGCCGAAGCCGGCCCGGGCCACCGGGTCGGTGGAGAAGCTGATGATCGTCGTGGTGCGGCCGTGGAAGTTGCCCTCGGCGACGATGATCGTCGCCTGGTCGGCCGGCACGCCCTTGACGTCGTAGCCCCACTTGCGGCTGACCTTGATCGCCGTCTCGACCGCCTCGGCGCCGGTGTTCATCGGCAGCACCAGGTCCATGCCGGCCAGGTCGGCCAGGTCGCGGCAGAACGGGCCCATGCGGTCGTTGTGGAAGGCCCGGCTGGTCAGGGTGATCCGCTCGAGCTGCTCCCGGGCGGCGTCGAGCAGCACCGGGTGGCCGTGCCCGAAGTTCAGTGCCGAGTAGCCGGCCAGACAGTCGAGGTAGCGCCGGCCGTCCACGTCGGTGACCCACGCCCCGGACGCGCTGGCGATGACCACCGGCAGCGGGTGGTAGTTGTGGGCGGTCACCGCGTCGTCGAGCGCGATGTCGCGTGCGGTCAGCGAGACGGGGTCAACCGTAGGTCGCGAGGTCATCTGGCCCTCCGTAGTCGCCGCCGGGCGTCACGATCGTCCCAGCATCCCCGGCGATGATCGCCTGCGCATCCTCCAGCCGTCCGATGGCGGCCATGTCCCCGGTGAGCTCGACGAACCGGCACACCGCGTCGACCTTGGGTCCCATCGAGCCCGCCGCGAACGTCTCCCGCCGCAGCGCCGATGGCGTGACCCGCAGGATCGGCGTCGCCGAGGGCGTGCCGTAACCGCGCTCGACGTGCGGGACGTCGGTGAGGATGAGCAGCACGTCGGCCTCGAGCGCCTCGGCGAGGACGGCGGCGGTGAGGTCCTTGTCGACCACCGCCTCGACGCCGGCGAGCTTGCCCTTCTCGTTGCGGATCACCGGGACGCCACCGCCGCCGGCGCAGACGACGACCGCGCCGCTGGACAGCAGCAGCCGGATCAGCCGGGTCTCGATCACCCGCTGCGGCGTGGGTGAGCCCACCACGCGCCGCCAGGAGTCCTCACCGCCGTCCTGGTGCACCGTCCACCCGCGCGCGGCGGCCAGCCGCTCGGCCTCGGCCCGGGTGTAGACCTCGCCGACGAACTTGGTCGGGTTGGCGAACGCCGGGTCGTGGGCCAGGACCAGGGTCTGGTTGATGATGCTGGCGACCTGCCGCCCGGGCAGGGCGTTCTGCAGGGCCTGCAGCAGCCAGTAGCCGATCATCCCTTGGGTCTGGGCGCCCAGGACGTCGAAGGGGTACGTCGATGCCTCGTCGTAGGCCGACGCCTGCAACGACAGCAGCCCGACCTGCGGACCGTTGCCGTGCGAGATCACCAGCTCGTGCTCGAGGGCGACGGGAGCGAGCCCACGGCAGGCGACCCGGGCGTTCGCCCGCTGGTTCTCGGCCGTGAGCGGCTCCCCGGGCTGGAGCAACGCGTTGCCGCCGAGAGCGACTACGACCCGCACTCCCGGTCAGCTCCCGATCGTCGCGACCATGACGGCCGTGATCGTATGCGGTGGCGCTACCGGCTATTGCGCGCCCGGCTTCAGACTCTTCCAGTCCTCCGGTGCGATCCGGTCGAGGACCGCGAACCGACCGCCTCCGAGCGGCCTGAGCACGAGCCCCTCTCCCTCCGCGACGTCCTCGCCGGTCGCCGCGGAGACGACCTCGCTGTGCGTGACGACGACTCTGTCGGTTCCCGGACGGGGCTTCAGGCCCAGCAGCCGGCGCACGTCGCGGACCTTGCGGCGCCAGGTCGCCGTGCCATC